>JAGLZW010000020.1 GCA_023131225.1 Candidatus Bathyarchaeota archaeon
GTAGTCCTATACACCCTAAGAGAAATCGAGGACATGATATATGGCCCAAAAGGACAGAACAACCTGAGAATGAGCCATCTGCTGCTCACAGATCAGTACCTCGCCTCCAGCAAGGAGAAGGACAGGGTTCATAGGCTTTTGCAGATCTCAAAGAACAGAAAAGTGAAGACAAGAGTAGTCAACGCGGAAACCTCAGCAGGCAAGCGGATCAGCCAATTCGGAGGCATAGTTTTCTTCACCATGAGCGCATCTCAGCAATGATGGTTAATGTGCTTATCGCGCGCGCAACTCAATTTGATAGCTTTCCATTGTTTCTCCACCATCTCAGGAATGCGCGCGTTTTCGGTTTTTTGCTTTTTCAACTACAGACTCGATGAAAGACGTTTTCGCCTTAACATAACCTTCACGATCTGAACCATACTTCGCTGCCAGTCCTTTTCTTCAACTCGTAATACTCTTGAGCAACTTCAGGATGAGTTCGAAGGTAATCACGAAAGTGCAAATGTCTTTTCTAGAAATCGCTTGTCGGTTCAACCATATGCAAGTGATAATGTTGTTCTCTTGTTGGTTTGCCTTTGGAAATAGCGTCTTTCAGACATTGACTCTCCATATTCCGGAACGTACTCATAGTCAATACTAGCAAGGGGTTCAATACATTTCTCAGCGTCATCTTGGTGATTAACTGCAACAGTGACATCGATCATTGGTTTTGCACGCGCGTCACTTTTGAGAAATTGATAATTTAAGGTATCCATTGCTGATAAAAAAAATCCGCTTGGTTTGGGTTTATTAAAAATAAAATAAGTGTCTGGCATTGTTGGTGCGGCCGCCGGGATTTGGACCCGGGTTAACGGCTTGGAAGGCCGACGTCCTAAACCAGACTAGACCACGGCCGCTCATCGCTAGCTAGTAATAAAACACTGTGCTTTAAATTAAAATTTCGCGTATCTATCTTCCTGTGAGGCTCTGAGAAAAATGACGAAGATTAAGGCAGTGATTTTCGATTTCATCGGCACGTTGACAGAATTAGTCGGGTACTCCCTTGAAAAGGCAGAAAAAAAACTGTTCAGAAGTCTTGTTACAGACGGTTACAATATCAACTGCGAAAGCTTCCTCAAAGCCTATAAAAAAGCATGCCAAAAATATCGTGAAATCCGCTACGAGCAATTGATCGAGGTTGCCAACGCGGTTTGGGTTTCTGAAGCCTTAAGCTATCTAGGATACGCCACCACGCCGCAGGAGGAGAGCATCAAAACTGCAGTAAATGTTTTTTTTCAGGGCTATCTAAAGGCATTGAGACTGCGACCTTTCGCTAAATCAACGCTGCAAAGACTGTCTCAAAACTACAAGCTTGGACTTCTTTCCAATTTCACTTATGCGCCTGTCATTTATGCAGGGCTAGGAAAGCTGAGGATTAACGGTTTTTTCGATGCTGTGCTTGTTTCGGAAGCAGTTGGCTGGCGTAAACCAAACCCAAAGGTTTTCCAGGAAGCTTTGAAAAGATTGCGTGTGAAAGCTTACGAGACCATTTATGTGGGTGACAACCCACTGGAAGATATTCAAGGAGCTAAAAGCGTTGGCATGAAAACAGTATTCATCCCATCCCAGTTCAACAGCTCAGAGGACATGCAAAAGGCAGATCAGTCCGCAGATTATGTCATAGAAAAACTCAGCGACATCACCAGAATCGTCAAGATGCTCCCGTCTTAACGCACTCTCAAGGCTCAAGTGTTGCTTTAACGATTTTTTTTATTGAGGAAAAGTCAATTGCAAACCCTTTCTTCTGGAACAGTTCGATAGAACGGCTGTTATCACGTAGAATAAGTCCATAGATAGATTCAAGGTTTTTATCTCTGGCAATCTCGATTATGCAGTCCATCATCTTTGAACCTAGGCTAAGTCTCTGCCAAGGATCACCTACAACGATGGCAACTTCAGCTGTCTTAAAGTCTGGAGGCTCCAGTATCATACGCACTACGCCTATCATCTTCTTTTCTCCGTCCTCAGTTAACTCGGCGATTATGGCAATTTCTCTGTCGTAGTCGATGTTCGTGTACCTTACTAGAGTTGCATGCGACCACACCCTCATGGGACTGAAGAAGCGAAAACGCTGTGTCTCATCTGAAAACGTTTTCCATAGTTCATTCTCTAACGGTTCATCTTCAGGCATTATTGGACGAAGCAACACAGGTCTGTTGTCTTTGAGTTTCCATTGCCACTCGTACTTTTTCGGGTAGGGACATATGATTAAATGATCGTGAGGCGGAAGCTCTTTAAAAACGAGATCGTTGTCTATGATCATACGGGCGTCTAGGGCTATAGCGTCTTCGCTGTCAACAATCAACGGGTTGATGTCCACTTCTTTTATTTGGGGGAAGTCCACGAGCATCTCGGAAAATTTGACCATTATTTCTTCAAGGCGTTTGGTGTTTGCAGGTGGCATACCTCTGAAGCCTTTAAGAAGCTGATATACTTTGGTGCGCTCCATTATCCTTCGAGCCAGTGTCCTGTTAAGCGGTGGAAATCCTATGGCCCTGTCTCGGAACAATTCAACAAAAACTCCACCCATTCCAAAAAGAACGACGTGCCCGAAAAGCAGGTCCTTTTTTGAGCCGATGATGACCTCATAGCCTCTCTTTGTTATCATAGGCTGCACTGTCACGCCTTGAATTTCTGCTGAGGGAACATTCTTCTTCACGTTTTTAACGATTTTCTGGTAGGCTTCTCTTAGCTCTGCTTCATCCTTCAAGTTCAGCACTACACCGCCAACATCGGTTTTATGCGTGACTTGCGGCGAATAAACCTTCAAGACAACAGGGTATCCCATCTGAGTGGCTGTTGAAGCAGCTTCGTCTTCTGTTTTTGCCAGTTGGGTCTTTACAGTGGGGATGCCATAGGCTTCTAGAAATGCTTTAGCTTCTGTTTCGGTAAGAATCTCACGACCTTCTTTTGCCACCTTCTGCATCATGTTCATTAAAGGCTGTTTAGGCGTGTGAAGTTCAATTGGCAATTCTTCAGGAGTCTCGTAGAGCTGCTCCAAATTTCGCGTATGCTGATACATATACAGGTAAGTCCTAACAGCTTGCTCAGGCGTTGCATACGTCGGAAGCCTATTGCGGTTAAGAATTCCGTTGGCTTCTTCGACATCTTCCTTTCCCATCCAAGATGTCAAAATAGTTTTGGCAGCGCCTCTACAGGCTTCCACCACTGCCATAGCTACCTCTGCGGGATCTGTGACGCCTTGAGGTGTGAATATCATTAGCAGACCGTCGATGTTATCGTCTTGGCGGCATATCTTGATGACTTCAGCATATCTTTCGGGTGTGGCATCTCCCAGAATATCGATGGGGTTCCCTCTGCTCCAGTAATGGGGCAGAACTTGGTTCAATGCTTGTATCGTGTCTGGGTTTAGCTGTGCTAGTTCCCCGCTTTGAGCGATTAGGGCGTCAGTTGCCATGACGCCGGGACCGCCAGCGTTGGTTATTATCGCCAAGTTAGGTCCCTTAGGGGTGGGTTGCATCCCTAAGACTTCAGAGCAGTTGAAAAGATCTTCGATTTCTTCGACTCTAGTAATGCCGGCTCTTCGGAATGCAGCGTCGTAGACTTCGTCTTTGCCCGTTAGAGAACCTGTGTGGCTTGTTGCTGCTTTGGCGCTTTCGCTAAATTTTCCTGCTTTTACGACGATTATGGGTTTGGTTCTGGCGAAGTGACGGGCGGCGCTCATAAATTTTCTGGCGTTGGTGAGACCTTCAATGTACATGATTATGCTTCGTGTCCGCGGGTCGGTGCCGAAATAGTCAATGAGGTCCCCAAAATCTACGTCTATCATGGACCCTATGGAAACGAAATTGCTGAACCCTATGTTTTCGCTGTTTGCCCAGTCTAAGATTGCGGTGCACAAAGCACCACTTTGAGAGATGAAAGCTATGTTGCCGGGCAATGCCATCTTAGCTGCGAAGCTAGCGTTGAGCCTGTTGTGGGGGCGTATTACACCTAAGCAGTTGGGTCCTATGATTCTCATGTTGTATTTTTTCTTAATTTCAAGAATTTTGTCTTCTAATGCTTTTCCTTCCGCGCCTACCTCTTTGAACCCCGCAGAGATAATTATAATGCCTTGTATTCCCGCTTTGCCACATTGTTCCACTATATCTGGAACGATTCTGGCTGGTGTCGCGATTATCGCCAAGTCCACCTGTTTTGGAAGGTTTTCGACGTTTAGGTAGGCTTGTATGCCTTGTACACTTGGTTTTTTTGGGTTTACGGGGTAGACCACTCCACGGTAGCCAACACCGATGAGGTTGCGCAGGAGTCTATAACCGACGGACCCTTCTTCATCGCTGGCGCCGATTATGGCTATGCTGTCTGGGTTGAAGATTTTGTCTAGTGTTCGGAGGCTCATCTTGTGCAAACTCCTTTACAAGAGTGATAGGTAGGGTTATGTTCTCGTAATGAATTAGCTTTTTGGAAAAAAAAGATGGAGATTCTGAGGGGTTTATTTTTTCTTTATGGATGCGATGAACTCGTCTATGGGGATAGCGGGTATTGTTGTTATTTGTATGGTTCCTCGAGAGCCCAACTCTATGGAGACTTTGGCGACAGTTTTGTTGTCTGGGGCTTCAACTATATTAACGAAGTCATAGTTGCCCAATGTTGCGTATTGCGAGAGCACTTTGACGCCAAAAGCTTCGAGTTCTCTGTTAACTTCTTTGATTCTTTCAGGTCTCTCTCTAACAGTTTTCCAGCCTTCATTGGTTAGCTTTGAAAGTAGAATATAGCGTGGCATGTAGTTTCTTTCTCCAACGACTCTATTTAGCTGTCTTTAGATTTGTGCTTTTTGGAAAAACAAAGCTGCCTAGTCTGACGTGATGTCTGTCACTGTTCTAACACGGTAACAGTTGATTTTTTGTTAAAACAGCAGTTTTGGTCTGAGAAATCCTATCAGTTCATTATGTACGGTTAACATTTCAGCATGTGTAAATATAAACACTTGACTAAAGCACACCGATTAACGCTAGCCCATCTTTTACAAAAATTAATGAAAACAAGATTAGCACAATCCCTAAGGCACGAACAACCCACAGATAATACTTGCTTTCAAGAAAACCCTTAGATTTATCCACAATCAAAGTGATACCTATCTTCGATCCGACAAGTAAACTGTAAAACCCCAAAACGAAAAGGCCCATTGCCGAAAAGTGAACATCCAAGCTCTTGAAAATTATTGGACCACCAATGGAAAGCCAAAACAGGTAAGGAGAAGGACTTGAGAAGTTCGCAACAACACCTCGCCTCAGAGCATTCTTTTTTCCAAGTCTAACTTCAAATTCATCAACTCTCACCCTCAAATTCTCAACACCCAAATAAACTAAATAACCAGCACCAAGCAAAGAAACTGCCCCTATGACAAAACTATGTCCAGCCAAGTTAGATAACACAAATAAAACAAACAGAACAATCGGTACATCAGTAACCAAAGGCGCAATCGCAACCTTAACTCCCTCCCTCCTCCCAAACTTTAAAGTCTCAGAAAAAACCAAAGCCGAAAGAGGACCTGGAGAAACTCCCGCAACCAAACCGAAAAATACGCCTAAACCTAGAAACTCAAGCCCACTAGCCATATCAAGAGACACCACACGAAACCTTGCATTATTGGTGCGCACACACACAATTTAATCCTTTGACAATAGGATATCAATGGAAAGTGGAAAGAATGAGAGTTAACGGGTGATATCTCCCTTTGTTGCCGGTTCAAAATCTCTCCCGACCCACAATTACAACTCAAAAGGAGACTCGTCATATTTTTATATACCCTCCAACTGTAACTACAGTTTTGAGGAATCCTAATGGGTGAAACGATTGAAAGGGGACTTAAGAAATTTGGCGTCACCGTCTCAAAGCCTATCCTTGCTCTGATTGCCATAATCTTCGGCATTCTAGTAATAGTCTTTCCAGATCTCCTCCAATGGATCATCGGATTGTACTTCATAATACAAGGTTTGCTATTCTTCGTCGACTACCTCGAGCTGAGGAAAGGATAGCGAGAAATCTACTGTAAGCCTTCACAACCCTTTCTCTTTTTCTAGCCCTTTTGCAACCACTATTCTTCTTTGCAGCAACTGTTTCTTCTTACATCAGTGTGCGCGTAACTAGTTAGTCACATTTGGAGTTGTTGTACGCATCTAGCAAATCCTTTAGCTGAAGAGCATTTTGCCTGTTCTCATCTTGGGGGTCAGAGCCAAGGGGGTATTCTGCTAGGAATTCATCAGCGTCTTCGATTACTTCGTCAACATCCACTGATTCATCACAGTAACAGAAATCCGGACAAGCTCCAGACAGTCTGTTCAATTTTGCTGCGATAAGCTGGGCAGCGAGCATTCGGGTTGCATCCTTTGCATTAGCTCCTTCCAGTATATCGATGGCCTCTTCTTTCGTGTAATTCGTGTCTCCGATTTCTATCCAGTCCATAGACCATGCGTCAGGATGATTCTTCCAATACCCCATACTGTGCGGGTAAAGACAAGGATGGACAATCTTGGTGGTCCAGGATGCTTCGGCATAAAATGTTGTTTCGTTTAGCTGGCCCCAGACAGTAGCTGTGTTCGTTAGGTTGCCTTCAATGCTGCAGGGGATCGTGTAAGTTAGGTTGAAAATGTTGGTTTCTCCCGTGTTCAGGTCTCCTTTCCAAGCGAACCCGAGCATTTCATCTTCCACAAGGACATCAAAGAGATCATCTTCACCAGTGTTGGTCACTGTAATCGTATATTCTATTGCTTCACCTTTTCGGGCACATTCGGGTCCAACCTTTACAATTGTGAGGTAGCGCTCAGCTATTATTGTAACTGCTTGAGTGGAACTGGATGAGTATGCCCCTGAAGAATCGACACATTCTACAAAAACCTCGTTGACCAGAGGATTGGGGTCGGTGTCGATGGCTTCTCTATGGAAGGTGTAGGTCATGCCTGTCATGTTTCTTGCCTCTAGGAAGGGAATGGTGTCGTTAAATCCAAGCATGGGATCAGTTACATTGATGTTGTACAGGTCATAGTCAGAGGGATTATAGACTTTTATCTGATACTCGACGATGTCGCCTACATACGCAAAGCTGTCAGCATTCTTGAGCACTCCAACACCATGAAAAGGCGTTTGCAGCTGAGTGGCAAAAACATACGCAAGCGAAGCACCCACTAGCACAATTGTGACAGCCAACACTACAGATTTTCTGATACCAATCATGTTTATCATCTACTACTCTGAGACTAGCAATTATTTCAGTATTCCCCTATATTCCTTCTAGAAGATCTCTCTATTCTTGCTTTAACTAAATGGTCAGACCGATTAAGTTTTATTGTTTTGCTTCTCAAAGTGTGAGTGATGAGGTGATATGATGGGAAAGAAAAAGACAAAAAAAGTCGAGGAAGCCGCAGAGAAGACTGGCGAAGCAGTTGGAAAAGGCATTAAGAAAGGTTTTGGGATAGCCAAAGGCATCGGAAAGGGAATAGTGAAGGGCGTCAAAGGAGAAGAGAAGAAAAAGAAGAAATAGCCCCTGCGCCTTCCAACATTTTTTTATTTTTTTTTGGCACATCGCAGTTGGCAGATTAGATACTTCAAATAGGAACATGTTTCTGCAATTGACAAATTCTGACTTTAAACATATTTCATATACATATAGGCATATACACCTGGGTCAAACAGGTAAAAAAATGGGGGAGATTGGGTGATATCTCCATTAGTCGCGGGTTCAAACCCGGCCCAGTTTATGGAAAGTTTCTTATGACGATTTAAGGATAAGAACAGTCGAAGGACGCAGTTGGGGCGTGAATGAGAATTTGAAGCTGGAATTGCTCGGTTCAATCCAGTTAATTGCAGGAATAGTCTTGATTATGCTTTAGCCATTCTACTCTTCGGAGTGGTGGTCTGTGGGATGAGGGTTTCAAGCAATTTCTTCCTAATTGAAACAATCTTGCATTACGCACCCCGCGACTATCTGCGTTACTCACGAAAACCCCGATAATACTTAACTGTATTATACTCTGCGCACCCGCATCTAAATTTAAGATGAGTTATTACGGAGAAACATACTATTTCTATAAGGTAAAATGCAAAAAGAAATTTGAAAGGAATCCGAACAAACTTGTAAAATAGTCGAGGATTCTACCTGTATGTTTAGTATCTTCTTCCTTGCTGATAACTTCTTCTTTCACCGTCTCTGCGATATCGCCTTTCCTGTTCGTATCGTTTATTAGACAAGTTGTTTTCTGTGTTGACTTCTGTAATGGGGGATTCTTCCAGAAGTTCGAAGCTGCCATATCTTCCTATGTTCAGGCGCATGTTTCCTCTGAACAGGTTTACGTAACCGTTAGTGATGCGCAGGGAAGATCCCTCGTTTATTTTGTCTATGTTGTCATCCCAGACCGTCATGTATACACATCCTGTTTCATCTCCAACCAAGGCGTCTGCAACTTTCCGTACGGAATAATCTCTCCCCGTGACGTTTCTAACTTCACTTTTGGAAATCACCTTCACAATCGTGTTCACTTCTCTCGAATTTGTAGTTAATTTCTCTATTTTCAGCAACTCTTCACTTTCGGGTTGTTCTTTATCTGACATATCTTCAACGCTCGTTTCTATTAGACTCATCAAGAACACAGTTCTTAAGAGTTGCGGTACAAGCAGCATGGGCGCGCACGGATACCCTAATGTATCCATTGTTGGCGGAAAATTCCGTTTGGGTTTATTGAATATGAAAAGTGTATGGCATTGTTGGTGCGGCCGCCGAGATTTGAACCCGGGTCGCCGGCTTGGGAGGCCAGTGTCCTAACCATGCTAGACTACGGCCGCACACACATCCATTCAATATAACCAACAAAAAAATAAAACCTTTTCATCTCCAAACAATCAAACATGTTAGAAGCCTATCTAAAGCCAAATGGAACAGTCCCGTCCAGATGCCACATACTCCCAAGCCTTCACAAAGCTTTAGAAACCACTACTCGCCCATAATCTCCAACCATACAGGAGCAAATGCAACTCTTGAAAAACACAACGACGCCAAAATTCTTGATAACCACGTCACGCAGTCCTAATCAGGCATTAAGAAGCTTCTGCAACGACCTAAATCGTTCTATACCAAACTCTATAAGAATCAACCGTGGCAAGTCAAACCTGGACGCCGTAGCAGTAAAAGCATTAGAACACGAAGCTGAAAAAATCATAATGGCCGATCGCTGGAAAGGCGGCCTAGGAAAAATCCAACTGTTCACACTTGGCGATGCTGGCTTGGTTCAATTCCACCCTATAATATACGTGAAAAACGTGAGACTTCAGAAAACATTCAGACATGCACAAACCGAAGCAGCCAAATCCTTAATTCTCCAAACAGAAGCCAAAATCCCATTCAAAGCTCACAAGCTCGCAAAAGCCCTCTCCAAGTTCTTCAATATTCCAAAACTATCCATCGATGAAGCACCACCTCAAAACATGCAAGCGTCGATGCATATCTCACTCAACCCCACACGGCGCATCCAAATCACATTCATAGATGCAAAACAAGAAATAGAAGTCGGTCCGCGAATAACAGTCTCGCACCTAATTTGGAAGACACAGAAATGAAGAGAAACGCAGTTATCCACTTTGAACTTGCCTCAAAAAAACAGTTAGAAATCTTGTTAAATGCTTTGATGCCTGAGACAAAAAAACCAGCGACATCTAGATCGAAAGTCTCTATTAAAGGCGAAGGCAAGAAGCTAATTATACGAATCGAAGCTAAAGACACCTCAGCCCTCAGAGCAACGCTAAATTCGTACCTTCGATGGGCTGCCCTTGCAAAAGACACGTACGAGGCCGCAGTGAGCCTTGAAAAGACAGTGTAAAAACACTTAATTAACACGACATTATATTGCTGAGAAAAGAGCTGCATGCAACGTTTTGAGGAATAAAAATGAGCGACATATCACAGCTTCCCCCTCACGTTCAAGAACGATTACTCAGACTACAACAGCTTCAACGCAACACCCAAGCAATTTTAGCACAGAAACAACAAGTAGAATTAGAATTAAATGAAACCGAACAAGCCTTAACCGAATTGAAAAACCTAACTAAAAACGCCGTAGTCTACAAATCCATCGGCTCACTCCTAGTACAGTCCAAAAAAACCAAAGTCGCGACCGAACTAAAAGAACGCAAAGAACTTCTAAATACACGCGTAGAAGTCCTAAGCAAACAAGAAGAAAGACTACGCAACCAACTCAATCAATTACAAGCAAAACTCAAACGCGATCTGGGCGCTGGCCTTTCAAGCTCCACAACACCTTAGCCCTCTGGTGAGATTCTTGCTGGAGATAGGCATACCTGAGCTTACTGAAGACCAAATGCAAGCATTATCGGAAATCGCAGAAAAAGCTGCCCGAAATCATGTTTTATCAAAGGTTCCTCAACGGAAAATTTTAACGTTGGACATCGCTGTCGAAACCGTGGGCTCCAAGCCCGTCACAGTTTCAGTTGACGTTGATCTGACCTTATCTCCGCTAATAAAGAAAGCCAGTGCAGAAAAACTTGTTAGCGAGGCTACAGAAAGAGCCTTCGAAGCAATAGAACAGTGTTTAAGGGAGCTAAGTTGCAAATCCAAGACATAACCGCTCTCTTAGATAAAATTGACGCCAGACTTGTTGTTTTATTATGCCATCATAATGCAGACCCGGACGCAATTGGAGCCGCCTTCGCCTTTTCCAGTTTGCTCGAGCGCCTTCGTCCCCGATTACAAACAGAAATCGCAGCAGCACAAGGTCCCAGCCGCTTATCCAAACACTTGCTCACCAGTTTACCGATAAAGCTAACACCCAATCCCCCCATTGAGGAAGCTGATGCAATTGTGTTGTTGGATACAAATACCATTCAGCAGCTGGACGATTGGGCAAAAAGAGTTGAAGCTTCTGATGCTCCAATAATCGTAATTGACCACCATGCTAGTCACCCAGAGACAGAGCGGTTGGCAACTCTTACTGTGGCAGATGAAAACGCGTCGTCTACTTGCGAAATCATCTACAAGTTTTTCATGGACATGAACGTTCGATTCTCGGAGGCGGAAGCTAAATCGCTGTTTCTAGGCATAGCCTTTGATACACGTCATTTTATTTTGGCAAACTCTGTAACGCTCAAAATTGCTGCTGATTTGATTGATGCAGGTGTAAATGCAAGGGAAGCTTTGGGTCTTCTTTCTTTGCCGATGGAAGAGTCTGAGCGTATAGCGCGGTTGAAGGCATCAAAGAGAGTTAAGCTTCTCAAAGTTGGAGACTGGATTATTGCATTTTCGCATGTGGGTTCTTATCAAGCTTCTGCTGCCAGAGCCTTAATCTCGTTGGGTGCCCACGTGGCCATCGTAGCGGGTCAAAGAGATGAAAAATTGAGAATTAGCATGCGAGCGTCTCGCAAATTCTATCAAGCAACTGGCTTACACCTTGGTCGTGACTTGGCGAAGCCACTAGGCGAGTATTTTGGAGGCATGGGTGGTGGTCATGCGATTTCTGCAGGAGCTAACGGAGAAGGCGATTTGAAAGCTTGCCTTAAGCACTGTGTTAGATTATTGAAAGAAAAATTGAAGGGCAGTTGATAAGCGCAGAGAAGTGGAACCGTAAATATTTTAAGATAAAAAGTGGCTTGACTAAAATAGTAATGGAACAGGGTTGACATAATGACTGAAGAGAAAAAAAAAGATGCAGCGCAGGAATGGCACAGAAAGTTTGCAGTTAACTGCTTTAACCTTGTATGGAGCCTCTTAGATAAGAAAGATAGAACTAAAGAAGAAGATGATAAAATGGTGCATGCTGCTCACGCTTCACGATTCCATTGGGGTGAAATCGGAACAGCTGTTGAATTTGAGAGGGGTGAATGGCAGATTTCCCGTGTATACTCAGTTCTGAAAAAGCCTCAATCAACGCTCTATCACGCGGAGAGGTGTTTAGAAATCTGCAAAAAGAACAGCATTGGAGATTTTGACATCGCTTTTGCTTATGAAGCAATGGCAAGAGCATACGCTGTTGCAGGAGAGAAAGCAGAGTGTAAGAAATACGTTGATTTGGCTAAGGAAGCTGGAGAGCAAATAAAAGGCAAAGAGGATAAAAAGTATTTCTTTAGTGAACTCAAAACCATTCCATGTTAACACTGAGAAATAACTACCTATTGCCAGTTATTATCTCACAACAGAAATAAGTTAGTGGGAAGGCTTAGGAACATACATGTAGAACTTCTTGGGATAACCATGGATCAGGACATTAAGAAGAAAGTTAAGATAATTGAACTCACCAGAAACAATGCTCCGCCAAAATTGAAGTATAGATATGTAACATCCAACTACTATGACTTGTCGATCTGCCACAAAGCAGAATCTTGGAGAATAGAATTAACTCTAAAACCTTTTGAGAAAACCTTAAACAAAGGTCATGAATCCAAGCTTTTCAGTGAATACGTCAAAGAATCAAGAGTGTTCGCTGCCGAATTAGATGGCGAACAGATAGGCTGGATTGAGATAGGATATCACAAATGGAACAAAAGGATGAGGGTCTGGCAGTGTCTTGTCAAAGAAGAGTTTCGTAGAAGAGGCATAGGAACGCTGTTGATGAAACAAGCCATCAAAATCGCCAAGGAAAGAAGGGCAAGAACGCTGGTTCTGGAAACACAGACTTGTAATGTTCCATCAATCAACTTCTATTTAAAGCATGGATTCGAGCTTATCGGCTTTGACACAATGCATTATTCCAACGAGGACATAGAAAAGAAGGAAGTTAGGCTGGAACTAGGCTTAACTCTACAGTACACATTGCAGTAAGACAGGATTTACTGATTATCCACAAATTCCAAGGTCCTGCTTTGCGTGCGCAGAGTGACAGTTTCATTTTATCCCTATATTGAATATTATTCCTTCTTTTTTGATGCAGTTGACTTCTCTGAATCCTGCTTCTTTCAATACTTCGGTGTAGTCTCGCCATGTCCACTTAATAAGATTCATTATGAAGGCAATTTCTGCGCGCATTTCCCTGTGTTCTTCAAGTATATAGATGCGGTTTTCAAGGACACCTTCTAAAGTTTTATCATAGACTGTAAGCATTGTTAGTTTTGTTCCGTTTTTCTCATAAGGTGGAAGAATTTCAAATTGCCTATGTTTTTTCCATTCCTCTTCGATTAGTTTTCTTAAATTTGACTTAGACCATTCAGGAAGAACCCCGTGAAGAACAAAAATACCATCTTCGTTTAGCACAGAATGGACGCCTTTGGCTGATGCTTTCAAAGTTTCACGTGTTCTAATCCAATCAAATGCATCACTATAGACACAGTCAAACTTGCGCTCACATATACTACCCAAGTCTTCGTAACGAGAATGAAAAAATCTAATATTCAATCCCTCCTCTTTTGCAAGCTGCGGTGCATATCTTATGGCAATTGGACTACTATCGGAACCTTCGACTTCATAACCCATTTCGGCTAAAATGATTGTCTTTAAGCCAAGTCCACAAGAGCAATCTAGGATGCTGTTAACCTGGAATTCGGGGAGAATTGAATACAGTGCACGACGTAAATCTTCAATTTCCTTTCTAAAATTCAATTTCCAAGTTGTCTTTAAGAACCAGTCCCACTTCCAGATAGTATCCCAAGAAGCTTCCTCATTGGAGCAAATTGAAACGTCTACAGGTTCGCTCTCCATATTCACTTAACCTTCAATACACACTACCATTTCAAGTGGCTAAGTATTTGATGAAATCAGTATTTAAAAATCACATCTCGAAGCGCAAACAACCTTTTTTCTGTTCTTGCGCACGAAAAACGGCGCTGAAGAAATGGCATCTTCATGTTGCGGTTAGGTTCTATGAGTGTCTACTTGTCATGAACGCTGTTATCTATGGCGATTACGAATCCAAGGAGCAGCCTTTTATCGTAATTAGAATCCAGAATTTTGATGGCGTAGGTATCTGAAAAATCGAAGAGACCGCCCAACACTAGGTCTTTGAAGAAGTCGCTTTTGCCTATTTTTGCCTTCAACTTGCCATCCATGTCTTTCACCTCAAAGCTTTTTCCTAAGAAGTTGCCTTTAGCTTCCAGAAGCTTTCGTCCTTCGTTGTCTTCCAACCAGAGTTTTGGACGGAATAGAGTTAGAATCTTCCGATTTGTCCTCCCCAGCAACCGCCCTTCGACATCTTTGATCATATAAGATGGTCGCATGGAAACCAGCTTCTTGTTAATGGTAAAAACCTGAGTTCCATCTACCTCAGACACTTCTGTTAGAGCTCTTAGTGATATGACTCGTCTGTGCATTTTCCCCACAGAGGTACCATCTTGATTGAAGATGTCGCCGCTTCCCCAATCCCACCACTTCTCCTTGAGTACGTAGTAATTCAATTCGGGACTAAGGAGCCCCATGCCAGCAACAGAATCCATTTTCGTCACATCGACATTTACATTCAAATTGGATTCCATATTATCACAACAACCCATTTTCTATCAATATGTTGCGAAGCTATGAGATGGAGTCAACAAATAGTTTGTGAAGGGAGAATCCATTTTTTGCATGACCAGCTTTATCCCTTGATTGCTCTCAAAAACCTAGAGAAAAGTTCGTCGTCTAGCTTGCGCGCTCGAGCACTGTACAATAGGTTAATATACTGCCGTTTCTTGTCATGAGTAAGTAAAACGCACTGATTTCACACAGTTTTGCTGTGACAGTCTTCTAGTCGGAATGTGAGCACTTATCCGATTTTTAAGGAGTTGCCGTTTTATAAAAATAAGGAGGCATACATATGAAAATTCATTTCCTCGGAGGAGTCCGAGAAGTAGGCGGCTCTTGCATCGCCATCGAAACTAACTACGGGAAAGTTGCCCTAGATTATGGAATCAAGATTGGAGAGAAAACTGCTAATCAGTTTCCAAGGGATTTCGACGCGGTGATCATCAGCCACGCCCATTTAGATCATTCAGGCAGTCTCTTAGACTTATCCCGCACAAACTCTGTGATAGTTGGGTCAAGGATGACTCGCGATGTCACCACTGACCTTTTACGTGATATGGTAAAGATTCAACGCATGAATGGAAACAACTTCCCATATAATAATCATGACGCAGACAATGTAAAGAAATCGTGGTGGATTCGGGATTCTGTTGCATTGCCCGGAATGCTAATTCGCTTATACCCAGCAGGACACGTTGCTGGAGCAAGAATGATCGGCATCCAAACTGAGGGCAAAGAGATACTCTATACAGGAGACTTTTGTCTTCACGACACAGAAATTCTGGAAGGAAGTAAACTAGAGAACCTGCCAAAAGAACCTGAAGCACTAATTGTCGAGTCAACTTACGGGGGGACAATTAGGCTGCGAAGAAGCGAACTTGTTGACCAGCTTCTGGAGCGAATTCTCTGCACAATTGAGAGAAAGGGAAATGTTTTGATCCCTGCATTCGCCTTCCACAGAAGTCAGGAGATGGCAAAGAGAATCGACCAAGCCATGGAAGATGGCGTCCTGCCAAAATACCACGTTTACACAATATCCAAGCTGGCCCATAAAATCACAGGATACTTCAACAGCCAAAAGCAACTCTTCACTAAAAACATCCAAAAGGAAAACGAACCATTCAACTATCGACATGTAAGGCAACTTCGTCGAACCGAGCAGATTAAAGAACCTGCAATAGTCATATGCACCTCAGGTTTCGGCCACGCGGGTGCAAGCCTTCACTTGCTAAACGAGTGGGCAGCGGACGAGAACAACTCCGTAATCATAAACTCAGGCTACCTTCCTCCGGAAAGCCCGCTGAAAGTTGCCAAGGAAAAAGGAGAACTCATCAAGAACGGAACCAAAGTCCCTGTGCGAGCAGAAGTTGAACAAATAGAACTCTCTGGACACGCTGACCAAGTAGAATTGATTCAACTAGTGGAAACGTTAAGGCCGAAGAGCACATTCCTAGTCCACGGAGAACTAGAGCAAGCGCAAGCTCTTTCAAAAGAGATTTCTGGAATAACCGAAGTGCACATACCAGAGACAAGAGAAACAATCTTCATATAACAACTATCTCGAACACAGGTATGCTGCATGCATGCGTGAATGTCAAAGCCGAGTTAGAGTTTGAAGAGCGCATGTGTACCGTCCTATGAGCTATTGTTGCATTACATGGTTGCAGGCTTTGACAGCTTTTTGATAGGATTTACTATCAATTTTATAATCTATCTAGTAATGCGCGCGCGTTTTTGGAGTTTTCGAAGTCTCAACACGGTGATTTTTGTGTTTAACCCCATTCTCGTCCGTATTTGCTGGCCATGGTAACTATGTCGAAGATGTCAACCTTGCCGCCTGAAGGAGATAGATCGGCACCTGGAAACCACTTCTTGTCCGGCACACCAGTTCCTTGGCTGCCGTAGGCTCCTGCTGCAATAACAATGTCGTAAATGTCGATCTTGTAGCTGCCGTTCCGTGGCTTTGGCCCACTCTCCCACTTCCAGACGAAGTCAACCTCGCCCAGCAGCGGTGTTTCCATCCAGTAGTAAGGGTTACGCTTCAACGTTAGGCTTCCACCTACTCCAGGTGAAAAGTCGGTTGCGTAGTACATCCCAGCCCCCTCAAAGATTGTCTGCCAAGGCAAATCGCCAGGTGTGTAGCCGATGGAGTCTCCATATTGCCAGTAGTCTACAACAACTATTGCGTTGGCTGTCAGATTTACGAAAACTTCCAGCTTACCCTCTGGGTCATATGGCAATTCGTTTTGTTCAATTATGTTGTAATCACTGAATATGTTTATGGGGGTACCGTTCACTGTTACCGAGTTTATCCAGACTGGCTTGCCGCTTAAGTTGACAGGGCCTGGAGTTGTAAGGTTGATTCCTTCAACGAAAGTTTCCGTGCTCTGGCTTCCGAGTGTGGGTTGCTGCATCCATGTATCCATTGGTAGAATGTACCCGGCAGCTTTGTAGGTGTTCCGGTAGCTTAAGGAGTCGAAGTAAATGTCAACCTGTTGCGTATCGACAATGTCAATGTGATGAAGGGAGTCGAACGTGGAACTCCACCAGTCTGCTGGGGCTTGAATGCTGTACCAAGCGCTGAAGAAGTAGTGGCTGGCGTTGACGTTGGCTTTTTGGTTGCCAGTTACGGGTTCGGCAAAGTAGCAATTGTCCCTGAACCACCATGTAACCTTTGTCTTATCCTGATTATCATCGTTCCAAGTGCTAATCTCCCAGTCCCGAACAAAGCCAGCTTGCTCAACTGAAAGGTCATAAGGAGGCGCATCGAAGCCACTGTAAAGGTTCATTCTATTCAAACATTGATAATCATAGAACCAGGTTGAGTAGATGATATTCATGGCATTAGGTGCACTTTTCATTCCAAATCTGATGGCTGTTCCATCTTGTTTGTAGGCATTCATGAAGGTGTAGGAGTTTTCAGGTCCCTTACCTTCCATGTTGACAATGCCTAAAACGTTTCTGCTGTAAGCCCAAAAATCGCAGCTGCTCCACAATGGAATGGTTATGCATTGTTCGGTGAAGTAGCCCAAAGCTTTTTTTGTATTTTCGAGGGCTTCCTCATAGGGAATGATGCCATGCCAGGCATCATGTAGAAGCGGAAAAAGCTTGGGATGGTTTGGGTCTCCGTTGCAGTCAACGCCAGTAACGTAGTTAGGTCCATAGGGATACCAAAACTCGTGGCAATACAATTGGTACAAGGTTATTGGTGGGAACCCTCCCACGCTCCAGCCCCCCGTGTAAATGTGGTAATCCATGTCACGAAACACCCTTTCCGTGAGAACTGGGTACGGTACTGTCACAGGTATGCCGTGCTTTCTCATGTTGTCAACAAGATGATTGCCAGCTTCTAATCTTCTTACGTCACCAAATCTAATCACAAAAATCAAATTGTCCAAGTCCTGTCCAGCCTTAGAGTGGCCTGCAGGATAGGTTCGAATGTACTCGGCTGAGCCTGGAAAAACAGCATCGTAGTATGGGTTCGGCGTCTCGCCCTGTACGAATCCCTCTGCGTCCAAAGTGGCTACCGCCGCGACGGGGTTATACTCGTACGGATAGTTGGGATACCACATCGACTCGTTTCTCCAACCTTTATACGGAGCTGCAATAGGCTGGTCAATCCTTTCGGCAAAACCTTCACACGCTTCCTCTATAATGTATTCTTTGTCAGTTAGCCACGCTAAAGCTTGCCTGAAGCCTTGGTAGTTCGTAGGCGAGCGTATTCCAGGATAAGTGGCAATCGTGCAGTTATTGTTGATATCAAACTGGTACATCAGAGAATCAGCAACTGGTGCCAACACGATATTTGAGTCAGCGATTGCGTCCTCATAAAGTTCCTTTGTGATTTCATAACCAACAATGTCGATTTCTGCAGTCTTTAGTGCAGCATATGCGCTTGAAATGTTACCGTAGAAGTTGATGATGAGGTCTTCAGTTCTAGGTCCTCTTGTTGGTGATGCGGCCTTGGCAGCCTCCGAAATTGCTGACAAGGAAAATACCAAAATCAGCGTTAACACTAAAGGACTTACCTTCTCAACTTTTCCCAATAATTTCTTCTCCCTTTTTTGTCCACTTTAACACTTTCACAGAGTGATATTAATTATTTGTGTAACATTCTTCTATGAACCCTAAACGGGAGTCATCTGTTCTTTACTTATGATAAGTTCCATAAGTAAAGGAACTTATCATTAAATATCTATTGCGTGAACGCGTGCGCGGTTAGTCTGTTATGAGCTAACCAGTCGTTATAAACTCCTTTGGTATTTTGTTGAACTTGTCTGCTGCGGTAATGGATGGAAGATGACCTTTACCCTTAAATATGTACATTTCAGATCCAGAAATTTTTTCATGCATATGCTCAGCGGCATCCAACGTGATGGAAACTGAAAAATAGTTGACTAGTTTTTAAGTAGCTACTCTTAAAATCCCCCCTTTTTTTTGTGTTGCTGAAGTCGCACCTTCGGGCTTGTTCTTCTATGAATAAAAACTTTAAAGAATAAAAGCCAATCTCTTGTTGAGGTTCTCTATGACTTTGCGCGGGAATTGGGATTGGCTCATAGGTTCAATTTCAACTGGATTAGCTGTAGGCGCAAGCCTACTAGTCTCTTCTGAGGTTTTTGCGGTTTTGATAGGCACTCTTGTCGGGTTGGGTGTATCCTATTTTGTTCAG
Organism: Candidatus Bathyarchaeota archaeon; assembly: GCA_023131225.1. Lineage (NCBI taxonomy): Archaea > Thermoproteati > Candidatus Bathyarchaeota > Candidatus Bathyarchaeota archaeon. The sequence goes on from JAGLZW010000020.1 coordinate 19,161, forward strand.
TCTAGAACTCAAAAGAGAGCGTGGAAACGGGAGTATTCTGTCAAAATTGTAGAGGAAGTCTATGGTGCGCTTTTCAAGGAATTCCAAAATGTTTTAGCTGAATTGGAAAAGAAGGTGGCCCATCACGTTCATTTAATGGAGTGGAGCGAGATAAAGAGAAGTTACAAATATTTTATGGTTGATAAAGAATTTAGAAGAAAGATAGATTTCTTCGATTCAAGGCTTAGCACCTTCTCTGATTCCATCTCAAGAGCTAGAGATTTTATTTCCGATTTTTTGGTTGAGGAAACAAGAAAAGCGTTTGGGATTGAAGGGGAATTAGGCTTTGCAAAACTTAATGTTGTTCTAGGAAGAGGAAAACGAGGGACAGCTCGTCGAGACATTGATTTGGTTGAGTGCGTTCTAAGAAGAAAGCACCCGAAGGAAGCAGCTTTGGAAATCTGGCCAGGCTATTCAATTCAAAGTGCTGATGTCGAGATTACAGGTGGTGAAGGTCAATATGATAGAAGCGACCTTCGACGTTTCGAGGAATATTGGGAAAAAAGCTTAGAGAGAGCAAAGAGAAACATAAAGCTTTGACATATCTGGAAAGAAAACGAGGAACTGAAGAAAATATGTGTCAACATCAGAGACGAATTGATTAAAAGAATTGAAGAGCCATGGAACATATAGCATGCAGTGAAATATGTGATTATAATGGGAAACAACCAAGAACCCGAAGAAATTCAGTGCCGTAAGCTTCTAGTGGACACTTATTCAGCGCAATTGAGAACACATGGGCAACTGATTATAGGTTTCGCTATTATACTACTTACTTTTTTAGAAATCAGGGTGAGGATGCTAGAATACGCGCTCTCAATCTCGGTTACACAGTTTTGTATATTTTACTTCGGCATATTTCTAATAGGTTTCGCTTTATGGTACTTGTTTTTGAGACATTTCGTGTATGGAAAACTACTTGATGTTGCGATACACGCAAAACCAAGATCAGGAAAAGAACATCTTTTCGATAGGATTTTTGATGCTGTAATGCGTGACGTGTTGAGTCGTAGAATGTTTGTTGTTATTCCTTGTTGCATGTTTCTTTCCACAGAAGGCAGAAGGTGGCGACGGTTACAGATGTCACTTGGAGTCCTTTTATGCATAATTCTTGCTATTGCCACAACGTATCTTGTATGGATATTAGTTGGATAATCTGCGCATGCTACTAGAAAAAAGAAGGGGTTGTTTTATGGTTCTGAGATTTTCCAGAGCATGACACGTACATATTCCCAATTTTCATCATTACCATGCTTATGTATAGTGATACTGTTAGGTGTTAGTTTGTGCCAGTAAACTCCTCGATAATCGTTTGCAACTACTCCTATAGTATTCACAAATCCTCCGTACTCCATTTGATGAGGTGCCCTTTTCAAAGTCTTCTTACCTGTCATGTAGACAACGACTTCTGTTGTGTTCAAGGAGTGAACGATTTCTTTGTCTCCTGGAGACAAAGACAGCCAACCACTATCAAAATCAGGTTTTTTCAGCAAGAGCTTCTTTCCCTCTTAATGTTTTTCTGTCTCAGTTTTTATGACTTGTGGAAAAACTTGCTTAGTATTATCATGTCTTTCTTCTCTTCATCCTTATGGAGGAAGCCTTCTTGATCAAAGCCAAGATGTCTATAGAACTTAGCTGCTACTTTGTTGTGTGCAAAGACTTCTAGCCTTGTCTTGTGACAGCCTTTCTTTTTACAATCAAAAAATGTTTTTTCCATAAGCTGCTTTCCAAAACCTTTCCTTCTGTAGTCTTGCTTCACATAGATGCCCAGAATGTGTCCTACTCCCCTTCTCACCCGATAATCAATATAACCCACAATTGTGCTTCCAACCCGATAAACTAGAACTTGATAGCCCTCTAATCTTTCCTCAAAGGCAAATTTTCTAAATGATTTCCTTAGCTCTTCCAATGAAAAACCTTGAGAATGAAACATCCCCTCATCCGAACCAGCCCTTATCATGTCAACAATATCTGGAACATCTTCAACTCTAGCTTCTCTTATTGAACTAGAATCCATCAACAATAATCCCACATATCAAAGATTAAGCTTCAGTTTTATGACTTGTGGAAGCAACTTCTAACGCAATTATTTAAGAGAGCTTTCTTCCGCATTTTGGACAAGCCGCAGGATATTCTTTCATGCTGACTCCGCATAGGAAACATATGCAGATGTTGCACTGGAGACAATGCCGATTAGCTCCAGTGATTCTTTGTCCACAAAAATAACAAGGCTTGGTTAGACACGTATCAGACATAGTGTCTTCTTTTCAGAAGAGGGTATTTAGAGACTTTGAAGTAACGACAAATGGCAAAGCAGAGAGAAGAGTGAAACAGATCTTAGTTCAAGAAGCTATGCATGCATGCATGAAGTTAATCCAATTCTGCAAGAAAAAAAGAGTTATATTTATAATTTATTGTGGGATAGAGAGAAGCGGGTGAAAGTGTTTGAGTTTTAATGGTCTATCGCCCAGCTACATCTTAGGCAACGTTATAGGCTACATACTGATCGGTTTAGTGATATTTTATGTAGCTCGTTGGCTTTACCGCAAACGAAAATAAAAAAAAGAGAGGACTTAGCTGTTTCTGCTCTTGCTAATGAGAATCATAGCCATGACCCCCATCACGCAAAAACAGAGCATGCATGCTTTCAGAAATGTTGTTGCGTTGAACTTGCCTTTTCACCACTCAAGAGTTGCAGTTTCTAACTTGCCTCTTCTTCCTTTTTAGCCCAAAAAACAGGATTCGTCAAAGTGATAAAGCGATCCTGTAATTCAACCAAAGGAAGATCATCCCGCAAAGCCAACATGACCAGCGCTGACATTGGTAACTCAACTTTCTCGCGCCTAACCCAATCCATCTCGATACTGCAAGCTGGCAAAATCTCAGGTACAGCGTTGCGTTTTAAGTGGATTAGAATAACATCTTCATTTTCGTCCATGGCGATAATTCTATCTTTCAAGTTGAAGATTTGCGGTTGCCTTAAGATTTCTTTTTTGCTTACGAAGACGGAAACATAGTCGGGGGGAATAGTGACTTGTTTGGCTTTTATAATGCTGACGCGGTTGCGGTTGAACAGTTTTGGAAACTTCATTTTTTACGCCCCTTCTTACGAGTTTTCCTCTTCTTTGGCTTCGCATTTGGCCTGCTGCCAAGCACATTATTCAAAAACTTCTTATCCAACTGCGACATCCTCGCCATAATGCGGTCAAATTCATCCTTCTTACGCCTACGATACTCACGCATATACTCATTGTAGGATTCGCGGTTTTTTCGTGGCATATGTAAATCTTCTCTAAGATTACATAATCCTTTTATAATATAAATGTGTTTAGTATATTGAGATTACATAATCCATGAGCAATACACCAACTAAAAGTTGCAACTTTCACTATGGTAGAGAGCTTACAGATAAAGAGAAGCAAGTTGTAAAAATTGTTGATAGCTGCTCTTATCCGATAACACCTACGGAAGTAAGCGCCTTAACGAAATTCAAGCATGCTACGGTCAGATTCTATCTAAGAAAGCTTGAAAAAGGCGGGTTTGTACGCCGCAAGTATCGGGGGCATTACGTTTCTGTCAAGAACGTACCAACTAAAAGTAGTAGCGTGGTCGGTGCGTTTGGTGCTGTTGCTCCTATGCTTCATAGTATCCGATTGAGGTTTGTGGATGTTGGTTTGTGGCCTCGTAGTTGGGTTCGGGTGTTTGGAAGTGTGGTTAAGGTTACTTTTACGGTGTATAAGAATAGATCTGCTTTGGTGTTTGTTGACTGTATAGGAGATGTTAGTTTAGATTATCCCGCTTTCAGACTTGTCATGGATTGTATTCAGAAAGAGGTTCGGAGTCCAAATTGGGCTTCTTGTAGGGTCACAAATTTCGAGTTTAACTATGATTTTCACGGTATCAAATTGGATGGTGTTCAAGGTGTTACTTTGAAGGCTTTTGACGGCAGCTTTCACAGGATTTACAATAAGCGGTTTGGGTTGCGTGATGAAGTTAAGGTTGTTGGGTCAAAAAGTGTAGCAGATGTTTTAGCTCTTATGCAAGGTGGAGTGTCCACTTACAACATAGTGCAACTTCTTTTTGCGAATTTTCAGGAGACTAAGAAGTATGTTGAGGCTACTCAGTTTCAGAATAGGCTCGTTGTTGATGCGGTTAGTCAAATGCGCAGACTCGCAGACGCGGTTTCTAAGAGAGGCGATCCTGGTGGTTAGTATTCCTAAGGTTACCTATAACGGGTTCACTAGCTTTCACCTAGCTAAGTGGCCTATTCCCAGTAAGCGTGTTGCCACTGCTACTATTGACTTGAATCGGAAGCTGTCGTTTAAGAACGCTGATTTCTGCATAGACGCTATTATTAACAGTTATCGGTATGGCCGCGAGCTTCAATTTGTCACTTTGAGTCGTGTTCCTCCCGTTGTTGAGCCACGTACAGATAAGCAGCATACTTATTACCGCATGGAAAGTGGGTATCTTCCTTTGGATTACGAGACGGCAAACTTGCTTATTGAGTTGGGCTATAAAATTCATAGCATTTTGGATCGTGAGAAACCGTTGAGAATTGGAGCTGCTAAGGTTGTTTCTGCTGGGTCGAGTCTTGCGGAGTTGATGTAAACACGACTTTAACGGATATGGGTTGAGGCAAATTGACCCTAACCTAAAGGTGTTAAAAAATGGCGAATATTGGAAAGTGGAAATTTCCCAAACAAATAGAGAATTGGGTAAGCCTAGAAGAATACGAGAAAAACGTAGAGATGTATGGCTCTCCTTGTTGGCATAAACTTACTTGTTGGTATTGTGGTGAGACTTTCATTGCTAAGTGTAGTTCAAGGCGTTACTGTTCCTATAGGTGTAGGAACGACGCTTGGATAGAACGACGTAGAGCTTATCGCAAACTTGCTAGAAAGAAAAAATGTGGCTACTGTGGGAAAGAGTTTCAAGCAAGGCGTAAAGACGCTAAGTTTTGCTGTGATAGTCATAGAGTTTTGGCTTGTCTCAAAAGAAAACGTGAGATGTTAGAAAAAGTTATTGGTACTGTCTGTAAATCTGAAGAACCAATGGCTATTAAGGTGGTGACTTAACATGACGGATTCAAAATTCGAGGATGTTGGCACGTTGACGTTGTCTAGTTCTGGAAAATCCTGCAAGCTTTCGTATCTCGGCTTTATCACGTGCTTTGTTTCTTTGAAGGATTTGAAGCTTGTGCTTGAGGGGAAGGCGAAGACCGCGCCGATTTGGAAAGTGAAAAGGAGAGAGTAAAAAATGGCAGATCCGAAACCCGCGCTAGCGTTGCTCGTTATTCTAGGCTTAGTCTCTCTCTTCTGCTGGGTTGCGCTGCCTTCAGTGATGAGAAGCGCCACAGTGATTCATGGTAACGTAGCGTTTCAAATATCTACTTATGTCTTGTTTGCTGTTCCCCTGGTGCTAGCTGGCTTGGTTGGTTTTATTCTGTTCTTGAAGAGTAGGGGATCAGATTGAGGGCTAGATTAAAAGAGGCAGATGTTCAATTTATCCTAAACTTGTTGCATAAGGAGAAGGAAAGACATGACGTTGAAATGGAAGACCTGCAACATGAAATCGACCTCTTGGAAGTGTGGGTTAAGAAGTGGAGGTGGAAATTGATTAACTACTCGTATTTCGAGTTTAGAGACGGGTTCAAATATATGAAGTCTCGCCTTTCTTTTTTGAAAAGTCAACAACACTTCGTAAAGATGTTCAGATACTCACGTGTTTTGCACTATCTAACCAGAAGGTATGAATCCATGTTGCGGGGCAAGGCTGGCCGACCGTTGGGCGTGTCTAGTTGGGGTTATTCTGACCTTAAGGCAGTTCTTGAAGAAGGAAAGCGCCCATAAACGTTGAACTTGTCACAATCGCGTATATACACATTAATTGATAGTATCTCTATTCTAGAGAGAAAAAGGCTTTCTTTTGAATTGAAAGCTTGTAAAACATGGTTATTTAAGAGTAGAAGCATAAACTTAAATTGATTCCATAACAACGTAGTAAAGTATTACGGCAAATGTGAAATGATTGGAAAGAAGCGGATAGAATGCCAAAAATCTGGAAGCGTTGTTTTGTAATTATGCCTTTTTCTCAAACCAGCAAAGAGCACACAGAGGAATATTGGACAAGGCATTTCAAATCATTCTTGAAGCCTCTTATCGAAGAAAGTCGAGAGGTTAAAGCATACCGCTCGGAACCATTACGAGGAGATGTTCTAAAACAAATAATCACCGAGCTTGTTATTTCTCCTATAGTTGTCGCAGATCTAACAGATAGAAACCCTAATGTTTTTTGGGAACTTGGAGTTCGTCAAAGTTTCAAGCATGGCACAATTACAGTTGCCGAGATTGGCACAGAGATTCCATTTGATATGACTGTCAAGGGCGTTTTATTTTACTATCCCAAAAATCACATAAAAAATGCAGAATTCTCTAAACGATTTAAGACAGCTGTCGGAGACTGTTTGTCTCATCCAGACACCCCAGACAGCCATGTCTTAGAGACTATTTCGGGCAGAGGAACACTGTATCAAATCTTAAGGCGAGGTGAAGCCTTACGGCGAGTGGAGGGATTGATTATTGAAACCGAGTGGAATGAGAGTGTGATAAATTCTCTTTATGAAGTCATCAAAGAAAAAGGAAGGATTCCAACATGGCGTCTACAATCATGTTCACTTGAATTGCTTATGACTCATCGCTATCTTGAAGAAGATCCCATATTCTATAAATTCGCTCGAAAGTGGTATACTTGGATTTGCACGACGAATGAACAACTCACAGCGATAGAAGTCGCCGAAGAGTCTTCCAAAAAATGGTTGCAGAAAAGCCACACTAAAAAAAATCTCAAGGAACATTGCTCTACCTTCAAGAAAGAAGTCATTAAAATTCGTGAAAAGCTGGCCTCTTCATTTTAGATTAGGATCGGCCCATTGATTACCAATTCATGTGTGCATGTAGTCTCGTCATTGAGTCTCAACATAATCTTAAATGAAGTCTTTGCAGTATAATATTTTGAGCCTAGTAAGGCTAGGCTAACTGGTGAAAAGATGCAAAGCCTGACGGAACAACATGGAAACAAAGGGAAAGAAGGTTATTGGAATGACAGAAGTTTTCATAGGCGTTCTATAGAAGATTTGGAAGTGCGAAGTTTCTGTGGCATGCAAATATTCTATGACATGATAGAAGCTGCAGACAATAAGGATCGCTATAGCCCATACGAATATCCGTATTGCAGTGAAAGAGATAAGGCTCTCTTGTCTTGTCTCTTTGAAACTGGAGGCCGAGAACTAGAGGTTGCTATGCTACGCAAAGAAATGTTTGACGTAGATGAAGAGTTCGTAATTGTCAGAGACATGCCATTGGTTAAACGCTACAAAAGAACAAAGCTAACCGACAAAGCCACTGGAGAAGTCATTGTAGTTACTAAGTCGATAAAAGATTTCAGAACCCTTACCTTCAAACGTGATGAACCTCTAGCTGAATTTGTAGTCCAATGGATAGATCAAGCAGAAGATTACTTATTCCCCTCAAGACGCAACGGCAAATTTCCACACTTACACCCGACAAGAATCTATCAAATCATAGACGATCTAAGCCTAGTAGCAGGACACAACCAGCAAATCATAGATAGAGAAGGCAACTTGATAATGCGGAACGGTGAACCAATAACTAGAGGCGCTATGTGGCCACATAGAATTAGAAGCGAAAGAGCAAGCTATCTGGGATCAGTGCTAAAGTGGAATCTAGAGAAGATTATGCGGTTCTTCGGTTGGAAAACTACAGAGATAGCCATGCGATACGCACACAAATCTGTCGAAGATATGAAAACGTGGTTTTAGAATATGTGGCCGTCAATGTCTCAAAACTTTCTTTCGTTTAAGAGTAGATACGAAGTATGGAAAATGAGGAATAGTTGACTAGTTTTTAAGTAGCTACTCTTAAATGAAAGAGAGTTTCGCAGTTATGGTGAGCGACCTAGGTTGGCAGTCATCAAAGCTAAGGGCTTAACGTACACTTATCCGAACGCCACAAAACCTGCTATTCAAGAAATCTCCCTGAAAATAGAAAAAGGCGAGTTCGTCATCTTAACAGGCCCAAGCGGATGTGGAAAAACCACTCTATGCCGATGCCTTAACGGTTTGATTCCACACTTCTACCAAGGAGATCTAAAAGGCGAAATTCAAGTCGTCGGCCTAGACGTAGCAGACACTCCAATTCACAAACTTGCCTCTCACGTTGGACTTGTATTTCAGAATCCAGAAAATCAATTGTTCGCTTTATCTGTTGAAAAAGACGTTGCGTTCGGGCTAGAAAACCTTGGCGTCCCAAGAGAAAAAATGCGCAAACAGGTGGATTGGGCCCTGGAGACTGCTGGCATCTATGACCTGCGAGAAAGAGCACCACACGAGCTTTCTGGAGGACAACAGCAACGAGTAACCATTGCAAGCATCATAGCAATGCACCCAGAAATTATGGTGCTGGACGAACCAACCTCCTTTCTAGACCCTCTTGGCGCCCAAAAAATCTTCAAAGTCATAGATGAACTAAACAAGTCTTTAGGTATGACGGTAATCTTGGTTGAGCACCGATTAGATTTGGCGGCAAGATACGCCAACCACGTTATTGTAATGGATAAAGGAGAAATTGTCTTAGACGGCGACCCCAGAACGGTTTTAAACTCTCAAAAAGCTCGTTTACTAGGGGTTGGAATACCGAAAGCAACAAGACTATATCAAATTCTTAAAGAAGAAAACGGACTGAGCACAGAAAAAGTGCCCGTGACAGCAGACGAAATCGCAGTGCTCTTGCGGGAGGTTTTGAAAACGTGATAGAAGTCGAAGATATTCACTTCACTTATCCAATAGGCATCGAAGCGCTAAAAGGCGTCTCTCTAACAATCAAAGACGGCGAATTCATAGCCATAATGGGTCAAAACGGCGCTGGAAAAACAACATTAATAAAACATTTTAATGGGCTGCTGAAACCGACAAAGGGAGAAGTCTTAGTTGACGGTGTAAACACAAAAAACACAAGTGTAGCTAAGCTCGCTAGAAACGTGGGATTCGTCTTTCAAAATCCTGACAATCAACTTTTCTGCGAAACGGTGGAGGAAGAAGTTGCTTTCGCCCTCAAAAATTTTGGCTTCAAAGAAACTACATGGAAAAAGAGAGTAACGTGGGCTCTAAACCTGCTAGGGCTAACAGAATATCGGAAAACTTCGCCTTTCATGCTAAGCGGAGGTGAAAGAAAACGCGTTGCTTTAGCGTCGGTACTTGCGTGGAACCCGAAAGTTGTGGTAATGGATGAACCTACAATAGGACAAGACTACCAGCAGAAAGAAATACTTCGCCAATTCATAATCCAATTGAACACCCAAGGAAAAACCGTTGTAGTAGTTACTCATGATGTAGAGTTTGTGGCAGAATGTAACCCCCGTGTTATACTAATGTCTGAAGGAAAAATTGTCGCAGACGGTGTCGGGAACAAAGTACTCACAGATGTTGACCGTTTAACTCAAGCTTCCATAGTGCCACCGCAAATAACTCAAATTTTTATGCAATTAGCAGATTTTGGACTACCAGTTGACATAATTGACATTTACGAGGCACGAGAAATTTTACTTAAACGGTTGGGTAAAAAATGAGCGTTTTTGATGGCTTAAGGTTTAGAAGAGTTTCGTCACCCATCCACATGCTGGATCCGCGAATCAAGTTTCTCTATGTTTGCTCAATTTTCGTAGTTGCCATAATTTTCTGGGAGTTGCTCCCACTGATCATCTTGTTTCTGATGCAGATTCCATTTGTTCTTTTGGCACGTGTTCAGAAAGAATGGGTACGGTCTCTCAGAGGAGCAGCATTTCTAGCTGCGATTATTTTCAGTACAAACCTCATTTTCAGATTTATATATGCAAACTACACGTTAATGGTTCACGATGTTGAATATGCTTCAGCGATGATGTTGCGCTTCGTGGTGCTTATCGAGTCTTTCTCAATATTCTTTTTAACTACCTCACCAGACCATTTGGGCTTGGCTTTAGAACAAAGCCGCGTTCCATACGAGTTCTGTTTCGCTTTCACCACCGCTGTACGGTTCGTTCCGGTCTTAGCTGATGAGGCCCAAACGATTATGGATGCTCAGAAGTCGAGGGGACTAGAGCTTGAGAAGGGCAATTTTTTGAAGAGAGTACGAAACTACATTCCAATTCTCATCCCTCTAATCATCAGCGCCATCCGTAGAAGTCTCGAGCTTGCAGAAGCTATGGAATCAAGGGCTTGGGGTGCCATTGATAAACGTACTAACCTGTACATTTTGAAAATAAGGAAAGCTGACTATTTGCTAATTCTAATTTCCATTTTTATACTGATTGCCGGTGTTTACATAAAGCTTTACGTGTTTGTACCATCATTTTCCGACTTCTTAGGGCTGTAAAACTTCCGCGAAAAACTTGTACTGTTAAACTAAACGGTAACCACAAGATTTTTAAAAAGTAGGAAAGTATTGCCTCTTTCGGCGAAAAAGATTGAAGATGCTTGAAGCCGCAGCCAAGGAAATCCTCGTCGGCGCACAAAAAGCCATAGCAGCACTGGATTCTGACCAAGTAGAAACGATGCTAAAGATGATAATCAAATCCCAAGACAAGAGAATCTTCATTGTAGGCATGGGCAGGAGCGGGTTTGTCGGCCGTTCCTTCGCGTTGCGCTTGATGAATCTAGGGTTTAATGTGTATTTCTTAGGCGAGACTATAACACCAGCAGCAGGAAAAAACGATTTAGTCATCGCCATCTCGGGAACTGGCATGACGAAGATGGTGTTAATCGCAAGTACGGCTGCAAAGGATGTTGGTGCAAAGGTCATCGCTGTTACTACTTATGACAAGTCTTCTCTAGGAGACATCGCAGACCACGTGGTTGTTCTTACAGGTCGAACAAAGATGGGCTGGCCCAGAGAAGAGAATTATCTTTCAAGACAGATCTTGGGCGAACGTGAACCCCTAAGTCCTCTCGGCAGTATCTTCGAAAATAACTGCATGATATTCCTTGACAGCTTTATTGTAGAGCTTATGTACCGTTTAAATAAGACCGAGGAAGAATTAAGGCAAAAACATGCAACAATAGAATAGAGGCAGATGCGATGCGGGCTAAATGGAAAAAGAAACGAATGAAGCGGGAGAAGAGAAAGCGGGAGCGGCGAAGGAAGAGGTACAAATAGTCCTCAGTTTTCCGTTTAGCTATCAGCCAAGGAAACAAAATTTGCCTTTTCAAGATCACGTATAAATTTCAACACGTGTTCTGCACTTGTTTCACCGTACTCCGCTGAAACTGCCCTTGTAATCTTGTACACTGTACGTTTTCCGTCCATAAAATTTAAGATTTCATACGTTTTCTTTCTGAAGCCTTTGTCTTTCTTTCCAATCTCCTCATACCATTCGTACTCTTTCTCGCCCAACGCTTTCTTCAAAGCGTCTACATTGAGGGGGCCTTTGAACAATCGTTTTGGAGTTAAACTTTTTGCTTCTCTTGCTGCTTCGCTTTCTTTCAGCTGAGTAGGAAGAGTGATTTTTGCTATTTTCGTGGCATGGGCTAGGGTTTCTTTGAATCGTTCAATTTCAAGTTGGCTATAACGCTCTACGTCTTCCGTGTATTTCGCGATGATGTTTTCTAACTCTGGGCTACCTCCTAGCCTTTTCACCGAGTTTATTGCCTCTTTTTCCCGCCAAACTATATGCTCCACTTTATTCTTGAAGTTGAATGCTGTTTTGGCAAGTTCTTCTGCCAACTCGGCAGAGTCAAAGCTGTTCTTCTTCTGGAACAAAGTTGTAACAGCTTCTTCGGCTGCTTCCCGCAGTCTAGCCATCGCTCCCCACCTCGTTAGGTTTGCCATGAAAATTGCATCTCCAACAGTGGCGTTGGCAAGGGTTAGGGCTGCAACCGTAGCTATCCAGCCGACACGTTTTAAGCTGTTTTCACTAACTTTGTCAATTGAATCCATGCTTGAATGGTAGTAAAGGTCTGGCCACTGAAGCAGCATAATGCATGGAACAGCAAAGGTGGAGTCGTTGAATTCTGCATGGTCGCTTCCACCGCTGAAGGCGTTGATGGAGTATCGGAATGTGGATGCTGAGCCAAATGCTGTTTTCGGGTCAAACTCCTCTACAGAGCGTTCAAGGAGGCTGAAAACGTAGTCGTTAAGATACGATGGATTAGAATCTGGAGTTTTGTCTAGGTTTAGAGTAGACTTGCAGAGCTCTTGATTTTGACCTACCATGTCAAGATTTATACCAGCTACTAACTTGGACGCTAAATCTTCATGGTGATATAGAAACGCGATTGTACCGAAAGTTTCCGGTACCCAAAGAAAGCGTATGGTTCTTGCTGGCCTCTCGATTTTGCCAGACTCTATAAGCCTCTGTATGGTACGGGCGATTTCTAGAAGTAAGCCGCTGCCAGAGGCGTTGTCGTTTGCGCTTGGTTTTGGATGACAGAGGTGTGCAACTAGAAAGATTTCTTCGTTTGGCTTTAAGTTGCCTTGTATTGTAGCTGTTACGACATCTAAGTTGCCGGGGAATAGTTTCGCGTCGACTTTAGCTTTCAGCATTATAGATTTGTCGCCTTTGAGTAACGCTCGCAAGTGGTTTCCTTGTCGCTTGCTGAGGGAAAAACCGAAACTTACCTTGTCTAATTCTTCTTTTGTAGGCCAGATGGATTGGTAGGCGTGGGCGTCAGGTATGTCAACGCTTTCCCGAACGTTTTCCATCTCATGCGTTATGGTGTCAGTTATGACCCCGGCGGCGCCATACTTGTAGACTGCTTGTTCATGAACCTTTTTTGCTCTACCAGTTGCCAAAACGAATTTGCCTCTTACGTCCTTTCCCTCATAATGTTTTGGTTTGGTTCCTTCGCCTACATCAATTAGCTCGGCTGTTATGCCTTGAGTTGGTGTGGCTTTGCTGTAAGCGTGGAGACATGTAGGCACATCTTCGTATCTGACAATGAGTTTCTTTTCAGGTTCAACCAAGTGTAGTTCGGCGCTTTTGACTTCCCATCCAATTGGAGAAGTCCATGTCCAATATTTTTTGGCGCCATCTGAGGTGAATTGTTCGATTTTGGCATCTTTGAGACCGAGTCTGTGCAGTGTGTCTCTGACGTATTCGGCGGCTTTGTGGAACATTGTGGATGCTTGAATTCGGTGGAAACAGGTGATTTGGATGACGTAAGACTTGGCAACTTCTCCGGAAAGTTCATCTTTCACTATCTTTTCAAACGTTACTTTCATGGAAAACCCTCTATTCCTCATCAACCACTCTTGCGTGTTTAAGATTTTTGCAAAAGGAAAAGGGAAAAAAGCGGTTACTTTGGCCTTGTTAATTGTATGTCTTTTGCCAGAACGTATGGCGCTAGTGATGGGGGTTCAGCTTCAAGCCACCAATGTACATGCTGCCTTTCCTTTGATATCCCTGTGATTTGGCTTAGTAGTCTAAGGGCGTTGTCGCTTAGCCGCAAGTCTTTCAATGACTGCTTAATTTCACCGTTTTCTATTAGGAATATGCCGTCTCGCGGGATTGTGGAAAAGTCTCCAGTTGCGTAGTTTTGGAATCGGGTGTACCACGTGTTAGTGAGGTACAAGCCACGTTTTACTTGGCTGAAAAGCTCATCTTTGCTCATATCTCCTGGATCCATTTCAATGTTCCACGCTGCCGGCTGCACCAATCCAGCGTTGCCCGTTGTTTTAGTCTTGAAGATTTTTGCAGTTGACGTGTTGTGAAGGTATGTCTTAAGCACGCCTTTATCTATGAATATGTTCTCCTGAACAGGAAAACCTTCATCATCAAAGACACAGTTACTTACTGAGTACTCTGCAGGTTTATCCCGTAGTGTGACTATGTCAGACGCAACTTTCTGGCCGAGTTTTTTCACAAATATCGACAACTGAATCATAACGCTATACGCAGATGCCATTCCACCCCATGTGCCCAACATTGAACCAAAGAACAGTGGGTCAAAGATAACGTCATACTTGCCATCCTCGCCTTGCTTTGGATTCCTAGCTAACTTCGCGATTTCGCCAGCTTTTTCTCCAGCTCTAGAAGGGTTGAAATCCTTTAGTGACGAACAGCACTCTACGCCGTGTCCTGAGGCGTCTCTCTGCGAGAAAGCTCTGATTGACAACTCGATTGCCGACCTTGCATCTTGCCCAGTCGGACCTTCAGAAGAGACAAGGTAAACGTCTTCATACTTCGTGTAGAGGATGCCTCCTGCGTCGACTTCTCCGGCTTCTTTTTCTGCGGCTTCTATAGCCTCGAAGACGTATCCAGAGGGGTTTTCCAGTTCTCGGAGCTTCTTGTCTGCCGTTGCCTTTGGGTATTTGAATGTACCTTTGGCTATTCCGCCGTACGTTGGGTTTTCCTTTGACACCTTAGCTAGCTTGAATAGTTGTTCTATGGTTTTGTCTGTGTTTTGGAAGTTTCGTATTTGGGTCGCGACTAATCGTTTGTTCCATGCTAGTGCAACGTCTGTTACATAGTCGTTCCACGCCACTGTGATGTCTATTTGGTTGTTGCTGAACCGTGTTTGTCTGTACAGTCCAAAGGTTGTTTTGGCGAGAACTTCATCTGCGCCTAGAGTTTTACCTTTCTTTATTATGGCTTCTGTTTTCGCTAAGACTTCACTCATTTTACGTACACCTCTCCTAAACGAATAACTGAACCGCCTGTATAGACAGGAATTCCCTGCGCCGGGTCGCCTTTACCACATGTTGCCGCTTCAAATTCAACTTTTTTAGATATAGCGTCAACACTGCTCCACCAAGTCTTGGTAGAGGTTTCGATAACAGGTCTTGCAACCGGATGTTTCAGTTCTCCGTTTTCTATTAGGTAAGCCTCTCTGCCTACATAGCGTTGATTGAAACGTCTATCGTCTATGTTCCATTCTGTGAAGGATTTCATGTAGATTCCATGTTTTACATCTTCGATAATTTCTTCTTCTGTCCAGTCGCCAGGCAGCAAGAAGGTGTTCGCCATTCGCACAATGGCTTCTCTAGAATAACTATTTGCCCTAGAAGAACCGTTACTTCTCGTGCCAAGTTTGGCTGCAGTTTCTCTGTTCTGTAGGAACTCGTTTATTATGCCATCTTTATACAGGTATCTTCGTCTTGCTTTGATTCCTTCGTCATCATACTCATAATAACCATAACTGTTTGTCACAGTTGGGTCATCTACTATGGTCACTATATCGTTGCCAATTCTAGTCCCTATCCAGTATGGACCTCCAAGATATATGAAGGAACGCCCTGCCTGGCTCATTTCTCGTCCAAGTATGCGATCTGCTTCAATTGGGTGCCCACAAGACTCGTGGGAGGCAATGCCTGTAACTTCTCTTCCGCAAACTAAATCCATCTTTCCAGATTTGACAGCTTTTCCTTCTTTGATTAACTTTTGCAGCACCTTCGCTTCATAGAGCAGTGCCTCAGCCATCTTCCACTCGCCGAAAGATTCCCATCCTCCGCTGCGTCCAAATTGCTTGTAAGCTTGTTCTGGCTTGCCATTTTCAACTACGGTTATGAAGGCGAAGGCTGCTATTTGTGGCACGAAGGACGAAATTGCTGAACCTTCAGAGTTCACAAAGTATTTTTCTATGAGGTTTATTGAGCAAGCCATCATTCTTCCAGGAATTTTAATTTTTTGAGACGCAAGGGTTTTGTCGACTTCCATCAACTCGTCTATCTTCTTTTCCGGCGGAATATC
The DNA here is from genome assembly GCA_023131225.1 of Candidatus Bathyarchaeota archaeon. Classification (NCBI taxonomy): domain Archaea; kingdom Thermoproteati; phylum Candidatus Bathyarchaeota; species Candidatus Bathyarchaeota archaeon. The sequence continues at coordinate 34,941 of JAGLZW010000020.1, forward strand.
TTCAATCTTTTCTTTCTGTTCAACGCTCCATTTCGTTTTGACGCCTTTTTCGTCTGCAAAGGTAATCTTGTCTTTGCGCCTTGCCATCGTGGCAAACCTGTACGCCGTCTCCACGACTGTTTTTGCTTCATCTTTTGTCCATTTGTTAGTTGACGCAAAACCAAGTCCGCCGTTGGCAAGTATTCTTACACAGAACCCGCTGTCGATAGTTGAGACAAAAGCGTCTAGAGCACCGTTTTTAATCACCAGTTCTTCGTGTTTTGTGCTGTGGGCTCTTGCTTCTGCGTACTCGACTTTCTTGCTTCGGGCATAATCCAATGCATAGTCCACTATGTCCTTATCCAAACGTGTTTTCACCTATGCTTAATCTAGCTAATGTACGAGGGTAAATATGTTTCCAAAAGAAATCTTCAACTTGCGATTCGATTCTAATTCAGAATCCTTACCGCTTCTTCATAACGATTATTGCCCTCATAAAATAACTTAGATACAAAGCTTCACTGTGCGAAGGAACAACCATTGTCCATGAAGTTAGCTAAAACGCTGATGTTCTTGCCCTTGCTAGCATGTATCTTAGCCTCTTCGCTCACCATCATCGCCTCAGGTCTTATCTATGAGAAGGATTGGACCTTTAACTACATCAACGAGCCACCTTACGGCAACTGGACTTTTGCGCGCAGACCAGCCAGCCCTATGAAGATTAATGCATCTCAGATTCAAATTGGCGCCAATTGGACATACGTCTACGCCTTAGCCGCAAATCACACTTATCACGTCTATTGCTATGGAGATTGGATAAATGACGGGGCTACACCAGAAACCGACTACGACATATACGTCTATAACCCCCAAGGAGAACTAGAGGGCTATCACACTGAGGCCGCAGGGCTTCCTGAGCACTTAGGAACCACCGTAGACTATCCTTTTTTCACGCCGAAGTATTCGGGCAACTACAGCTTCGTCATCCGAAACGATCCCAGAGAAAGCCAAGCTGCAGACGCCGCCACGCTCATGGTGATTGAGCATGTTAAACCAAATATGTGGCACAGCCGTTTCATCGAAGGAAAACAGGGAAACATGTCTGTGGAAAACACTAGTTGGGCATATGAGTTCACTGCCAGCAGCGAACGCATTGAAATTCAAGTTGAAGTACCTGACACTTTGGATATGTACGAGGCAAGGCTGTATTTTATGGCAAACCCTGCAAACAATATGGGCGAACGGTTGAATGATGTTCCTTTGGCTTGGGAGCCGGGACTCTATGGCGAAATAAGTGGTTTTTTTGGCGGTTACAACCTGGACAGTGAAGGTCCTAGAGGTGAAGCTTATGCGAGCTGCGAGTATTTTGGGCAAGACATGTTAATCAACTACACAGCGCCGTACAAGGAAGAAAGTCTCTATCATCTTGTTTTGATTGGCGAGCTTGGCTCAGGAAACGTAAGCTTTAGAGTTAAAACAAACTTTGGGGATTCGGTGTTACAACTGGCAACTCCCATTCAGAAAGTCTATCCCAACAACGAAACCGTTATCACCGCAGTTTCAAACAACTCGAACATTCAGCAAGCTTTCCTCTACTATTCCATCAACAACTGGAACACCTCCAGTGTTACAGAGATATTGGTAAGCAACCGCACTTGCAACGGAACAATTTCTGGACAAGAAGCTGGCATAACGGTGGATTACCGTGTGGAAGCCTTTGATTTCCTCGATAACATGATGAATCTTAGCGGCAGCTACACAGTAAAGCACCCAACTCATGTGAACTTCACTTTAAGCAGTGAAGCCGTAACGCTTGGAGAAAACGTGTCAATAAGCGGCTTCGCGCGACCCGCGCCAGAAAGTGAGGATGCACGTGTAAAACTAGTTTTCACATCTTCAAACGGGTCAATCGTTGAGCAAATCTGCTACGTGCAAACAGACGGAAACTTTTCAGCAGGCTTTAAACCACCGTTTCTTGGCCCTTGGAGTGTACGAGCACAGTTCGTGGAAGACGATGTGCGATATGAATCCTTCAGCGATACCTTCCAGTTTGTTGTCGTAGAACCTTCTTTTATGGTCAAGTATTCGATGTATATTTATGCTGGTGTCGGTGCAGCGTTTACGGTAGCAATTATTGCGGTTATGATTCGAAGAAGACAGTAGCACGCAACTATTCTGCATAGGTTTTTAGCTATTCAGATAAATCTTTAAGCTAGACAGTGGACACAAACAAAACACCTAGGAGACACGAGAATGGCTAAACAACTCTCTCCAGGCATGCATTTCATGCAAGGAAACAAAGCCTTAGCCGAAGCTGCAATCATTGCTGGATGCAGATTTTTTGCTGGCTACCCGATTACTCCCGCCAGTGAAATCGCTGAGCACATGGCAAAACGTCTTCCACAAGTTGATGGAATCATGATTCAAATGGAAGATGAAATAGCTTCGATGGCGGCTTTGATTGGAGCAAGCTGGACAGGCGCCAAGGTGATGACCGCAACTTCTGGTCCTGGCTTCAGCCTCATGCAAGAAAACATTGGATATGCTTTCATGACTGAAACTCCATGCGTTATAGCTGATATCCAAAGAGCCGGACCAAGCACGGGACAGGCTACGAAGTGTGGTCAGGGCGATGTTATGCAGGCTCGCTGGGGCACCCATGGGGATTATGCATCAATAGTGTTATCTCCGAATTCGGTGCAGGAAATGTTTGACCTAACCGTTCGTGCTTTTAATCTGGCTGAGAAATATCGCGCACCCGTTATTTTACTTGGTGACGAAATTGTAGCTCACATGAGAGAGCAAATGTTTGTACCACCTCTAGAAGAAATAGAGATCATTGACAGACGGAAGCCGAAACCTGGAGACGAGTCATTCTTTGGTGGTGAGGAGGTGCCACCTATGCCGTCCGTAGGTGAAGGCCACGACGTTGCTGTGACGGGTTCAACTCACGACGAGTTTGGAATGCGTTTCACAGCCGACCCGGAAGTTCACCGCCGTCTTGTAACGCGGCTTGTCGGAAAAATCAGGAATAATGCTGAATCATTAACGGATTTCGAAGCCTTTAATATGGATAGCTGCGAGGTTGGCATTGTCACTTTTGGAAGTACTTCTCGTGCAGTTTATAAGGCAGTAGAAATGGCCACAGAGAGCGGGATTAAAGCTGGTTTTATTAGGTTGAAGACGATTTGGCCTTTTCCTGAAAAACCCATCCAAATGATGGCGCAGAAAGCTGAGACAATTATTGTACCTGAGATGAACTTGCAGCAGATTTTCTTTGAGGTGCAGAGAGTTGTTTGTGGTGCTGCAGAAGTTGTTTCTGTTAACAAGATTGGTGGCGGAGAAATGTTGACGCCTGAGGAACTTTTTTATGAAATCAAAAGGAGCGTCGAGAAACAATGAGCGAAGCTTTTTCCAGCAAAAATTATCTTCGAGATATACGATTCCCCTTCTGTGAAGGATGCGGCGGCACCACCGTGGCTACTTGCTTTCTCAGGGCTGTTCACGAGCTTGGTCACCGAGATCTCCAAGGATTCGTCTTCTGCAGCGGCATCGGCTGTTCTTCGTGGATTCCATCACCACACTTTAAGGCAGATTCTATCCATACTACACATGGGCGAAGCATTCCAGTCGCGACCGGCATCAAGCTTATGCGACCTGACTTGGATGTGGTTGTTTTTGGCGGCGACGGTGACATTGTCGGAATAGGGCTAAGCCATTTGATCCACGCGGCGAGAAGAAACCTTGACATTACCGTGATTATGGTGAACAACATGATTTATGGCATGACTGGTGGGCAAGTGGCTGCAACAACTCCTTTGAAGACGAAAACCACTACTACTCCTTACGGCGGCTTTGAACGCCCCTTAGACGCCGTTCACCTCGTCGTCTCTGCGGGAGCATGTTATGCTGCAAGGTCGACCACAGCGCACGTAAATCAGCTAAAAGAAGTCATTAAGAAGGCGTTGACTACGAAAGGTTTCAGCTTCGTTGAAGCAATAAGTCAGTGCCCAACGGCTTATGGTCGCCGCGTTGGTTTCAAGAACGCTGGAGAGATGCTTCTTTGGTTAAAGAAGCAAAGCATAACGGTTGAGGAGGCAGAGAAGCTGACTGAAAAGGAACTAGAAGAGAAGATAGTTGTCGGCGAATTCGCTTCCAGAAGGCATCCATCTTTAACTGAAAACATCCGAGCAATGTCAAAGGAGGCAAAGAGGCGATGACTAGTGTTGAAGTGCGAATCTGCGGACTTGGAGGACAAGGAGTCGTCCTTGCAGGCCAAATACTTGGGCGTGCTGCAGTCTACGACGGAAAAAACGTGGTGCAAACCCAGAGCTACGGAGCAGAAGCCAGAGGAAGCGCCGCAAAAAGCGAAGTAATAATCTCAGACCAGAAAATAGGCTATCCGATGGTGAGAAAATGTGACATCCTCGTGGCAATGAGCCAGAGCGCCATAAATGCACACATTAAAGACTTGAAAGAAAACGCCACCTTGCTAGTCGATAAAGATTTAGTGAAGCAAATCCCAGAAATCAAAGCCAAAGTCTACAACCTGCCAACAACCAAAGTTGCTGAAACACAATTAAGATCTAAGATGTACGCAAATGTCGTAATGCTCGGCGCATTAACAGAAATCACTAAAATCGTAAGTAAAGAAGCTATGAAAAAAGCCATCACAACCAGCGTCAGAGCAGACACTATAAAAACAAATCTATGCGCCTTCGAAGAAGGCATCAACCTATAAAATGCACATGTCACGCCGCCTAAGAAAACAACCCATATTTGAGGTTTATAGGGAACCTATTTGATTCCCAAATAAAACCTAGAGAGGTTTAGCCACAAACGCATACACCGAAACCCACAATCATATTTGGAGCCCTTCTGGAAGGGTGTAAACCAATCCTCTTTTTTCAAAAGAGTCGTCCAGCTTGGACACTGACCCCAGTGGAGATGTCTCCCGCAAATTCCCTCTTTTTTGGCACATTCGCTGAAATGTTTCCTAACATGGAGCGGACGCACGAGCTAACCCTGAGTGGTTTTGGCTACCAACTTTCGCCGTAGTTTCCTGCTGCAGTTACTATGTCGTAGATGTCGATGTAACCGTCGTCGTCTATGTCGTTGTTTGGATCGTATCGTTGATCTTGGATTGTTACGCCGTAGACGCCAGCCATGCGAACTATGTCAAATATGTCAACGTCACGGTCTCCGTCAACATCTCCTGGTAGAGTAACAAATATTGCGCCATTGGTTATTGAGTTGTCAGCTGTTTCGATATCAGTGGTGGATTCCACTATTGCATGAACTACCCAATTTCCTTTAACAAGACCCGAAGTGTCTAGTGGTACTGTAAATGCTTCAACGCTTCCTTGAGACAAGGTGAATCCATGTAGTGTGTTAACTCGTGTATAGTTCGCATAAACTGCTATGTCGAATGTCTCGAGGTATTCGCCTTGATTTTCAACGACTACGATCACATCAGTACTGTATCCCTGACCAACTACAGGAAACGGCAAGCAACCATTCTTTGATGTTGAAACCTCCAGTACTGCTAAATCATGATTTTCCACATTCCACCCTAACAATCTCACCACAGCATCTTCACAAACGCAATCAATGTAAACAAGATCGCAAATCTCAAAATGAACATTAACGTCAACAAAAGTCTGCGGATGACCCACCATCACAAAGGTCATGACGAAAACTGTTCCATTACCATTGAAAGATGGTCCAAGTGTACCATAAGTCACATGGTAGGTTCCACTAGTTACAGTATCTGCCAGTTTAATTTCGGGTACATGAAGAACACCACCATAAGGACTTGGGGGAATGGGTGTTGGGTAATCTTCCACTGGAACGGTCACCGTGTGATTTTCATGGAAAAGATGGTTTGCATTCCAGCTGATTTCTATATCCAAACCCGATAGATTGTAAGCATTCTCAACTATACAGGCAATAGTGACCTCCTCGCCAGGATGGTCAAGCACGGTGAAACTAGGAATCAAGCGTACACGAGCTGTTGGCTCCCCTACCGTGAATGTCCAAGGCACAAAGGACAATAAGGAAAGGAGGAAGGTTATGGGAACAACCAATGCATAAAAGGCTCTTTTCATCTTCACTTCTCATCACTATTCTCAGATATTTTTTGAACCGGAGAATTCGACGGTCTCCTCAATTCTTCCCATATGTATCATAGTTGAGGTTTAAAATAAAATTGTCGGTGTGCCTTCCACTTTCAAGAATCAGAACATGCGCGCGCATAACTATATCTAGAGCCCTATTCCTTCTTCCGGCATCCATTCTGACCAATCTGAAAGCCATTCAGGAATCTTTGCCCTTTTCACTCGATCACACACGGGGAAGTAAGCCTTTAGATCGACAATCGGTGTGCCATCATAGGCATCAATATCTGCAACTCTAATGATTCCTTTCATTTCGTCTACTTGGAGGATTTTGCATGTTGTCATGGCAATTGGATTTGGACGGTATTCTGCTCGAGTTGCGAACACGCCTGTTATTTTTCCTTTAGCATAAGGAGGCTCGCACTGAAGTATGGTCCGACTCTTTTCGTTGTCATGTTTGTGCGCCCACCAAAACACCATTACGTGGCTGAAGTGATCGAGTTGCTTTAAAGCTGGTTTGAAAGGTTCAGAAATCTCTAGGTTGATGTTTTTCTCATTTCTTCGGATATACCCGATTGGAAACATCTGAAAAGAACGTTCGCTACTTTTGCTGGTCATGTCAATCACTCCTTTAGTTGGAATTCAGATACTAGCACTCGAACCTTATAACTCTGCGGCTTAAGAAGCATTTTCAGAAAAAGAGAGTCAGGAAGGTAGCTGTCCAAGATGTTGAAGTGAAGTCGCTGGGATTTGAACCCCCCACACACGAGAGATATCACCCAATCTCCTCTTTTTTCTAGTATACCCTGTCCTACACGCGTCTCTTAGACGTTAATTATTTAGAAATTGATCTTGTATACCTGCAAGCTGGATAATTGCTGCAGCCAAAGAATTTTGAATATCTACCTCTTCTCAAAACGAGATATCCATCTTCACAATGAGGACATTTCGTGCCCTTAAATGAGCAACTTCTATTTGAGCAAATATAGTACATTGCAAACTCGTCAGGGTCTGGATTTTCATGGAGAAAACCCACACCACATTGAGGACAAACATGCGGTTTGTATTCACAGTATGGATAGTTATTACACGAATGGAACTTTCCATATTCACCTTGTCGAAGCACAATGACCCCTGTTTTACACTTAGGACACAAAACAGTACCATCTCCTCTGCTGCCCTCAACTATAACTTCATAGTCACTACTTTCAATCTCACAAACAAAAGTTGATGGATCATTCTTGTCGGCAATTAAGTACACATGCTTCTTGGCCCTTGTTACGGCGACATAAAATAACCTCCTCTCTTCAGCGTTTGGAATTTGCTCCTTCTTTGCCAGAACAAGGTCTAATACAGGGTCATCTTGGATTTGCGATGGGAACGCAAAACGCTGGGAAGTCAATCCAATGACAATAACATAATCCGCCTCTTTTCCTTTGGAGCTATGTGCAGTTGAATATTCAATCCTTAGCTTGGGGAATTTCTCTCGAAGTTGAGAAAGATTAGCAGGTTCTTGATGGTTATATCTCCCGATTACGAATACATGGGCACCCTCCTCTTCGGAGGATTCGATACGTTTCAGCACAGCATGCATACACGCATCTTCATCAGTCTCTGTCCACAACAAGGTAACCGGTGGATCAGCAGACTCGACATAAGAAGTGAGCTGCTTCTTAATCTGATTAGGATTCTTCAGAATGAACTTCGTCGAGAAATCGCAGAGTTTGTTGTCAAATCTAAAGGTTTTGTCTAAGATTAGATTTTCAGATGGCTCAAAGTGATCCTCGAAATCAGTCATGATAGATATATCACCCCCATTAAACCTGTAGATGGCCTGCCAGTCGTCTCCCACGCAAAACAGCTTTGCAGAGGGGTTGCAGTCAACTAAAGCCTTCAACAACCTGAATCTACTATATGAAATGTCCTGGAATTCATCCACAAGAATATACTTGAATTCAGAACTGTATGAATGCTCAGTTACATATTTTTCCGCCCTGTTTATCATATCGTCAAAGTCAATCTCTTCGCCAAGGCTCTCCTCATAGTCATGGTAAATCTCAGAGAAAATTTCGAGAAATGCCTCGTATCGTCTGCGATCTGGCAGTTCCCTTGACTGCTCAAGCAACTCGCGTGTAGACTTATGCGAAGACTTGAATAGATTGAGAAAGGTTGCCAATAATCCGACAAAGGGGTGTACCAATCCCAGTCCATTTAACCTATCAAACATCTGTTCCGGGGGAATTGGGTTGAATTCTACGCCTTCCGAAGCGAGTTTACTTTTAAGCTCCTCGAGCAAAATTCCCTCAAGTTTCTCCCAACTATAGGTTTCTATCAATGTGGTTTGATTCTTGTGATGCGCCTGCCGTTTCCAATTCATCTCTGCAATGTATTCTTTTCTATCGATGAAGGACGCAGTATTATTGTTCCTATCTACGCCAAAATGCTCTATGTAAATATGGTATTCTGGTAGGTAAAAATCAGGCTTATATTGTCGACGCCATTTTGAGGAGAGATCAACCTCGTAGTCGCGTTCATACTCGTAGTCAATTTCATTCATGTACAAGAAGTTGGCTATCTCACATTCTTCAAGGCTTTTAACTAAGTCTCCGTTAAGCGAGCGAACTTGATTGTTACGGAGAAAATCAATGTATTCGCCTTTTGATTTGAAGTTGAATTCGCTTTTATATGGTGTTCTATGAAATGCAAAATACCTATTTAACTTGTCAAGAAACTCCCGATTTTCATTTCTCTTGTCAATGAACCCTTGAATCGCTTTGCGAAGTTTGAGCTTATCCCGAGATAGTTCGGAGACCGATGGGACTTTGCCCTCAACGCTGTTAATGATTTTCAAACCAAGGCTATGAAACGTCTTTGCTTCGAGTTCTCTTGGGCGATGCTTTAACTTGTAAACTCTGTTTTTCAGCTCTTTCCTGACTTCTCTGGCGAAGGAGATCAACAGGATTTCATTGGACTTGGCCAGTTTTTTCTCTAGTAGATACGCCGCCTTACCAATAATAGTGCTAGTTTTCCCAGTTCCAGCTCCAGCTACGACTAAGTTGTGTTTTTCATCTGTTATTATTGCACGCCTCTGACTCTCGGTAAGAGGATGCACCTCCACATCATCAAAGAAATCTTGGTATTTTTGCAGTTCGTGCTGAATATATTCTTCATTCTTTTTCTTGATTAGAGTTGCTCCATTTTCAAATGCGGATTCCAGCGCTTTTAACTCGTCATCAAATCCGGTTTCTATATCCTTTTGACTGTATTGCTGAACGAGAGGTCGCAGATAATTCCAACTAGCATGCCAATCTGAATATTCAGCTTTTGATATGTAGTATTTAGAATCGAGTACTGAGCGAAATGATGCAACTGCGTTTAAAATCTCTTCCCGCTTCTCATTTAGCTTCTGTTGCAGATGCGCTAATTGATGTTTTCGATGTGTACTGAATATGACCAATAAGGCTACTGCAACGAAGATTAAGACTATATACAGCAAGAGATCCAAGAGTCAGGCTCCCAATTCATTTTGTCGTGTTGACCTAAAAAATTAGTCCTGTCATGCGTGTGCGTTCCCGTTTCATTGTGGAGGGGCGCATGATTTGAACTATAGAAAAAGGAGATATCACCCAACACCGGCAAATTCCTACGGAATTTCCCCCGCAAACCTATCTTTTTTATTCCTAAAGATCAAGGGGTTAGGTTTAAAACTTCGGTTTAAATTATCGGGGTTTGAGTTTTCATCCAGATCTGACGCGCGCGCGCTCGTTTCAATACTCGAAAGTGACATCGCAAAACCTCTCGTCCTTTCAATGTGGAGATCTTAAAATCATCAAGCCTGATTCCCTCATACTTGTCCAGAAACTTCTCTGCCTGTCCTTCTGACCCTCTGGAAACACTCTGCCTACGCCTTCACTGACTCTGGTTTTGAAGAGAAACTCAAGGTTGTAAGGCTACGCATAAGTAAATGAAGCATCAACTAAGGTGTGTATTTGAAGGGGTGCTTCGACCGGTCCTTATTCTCCGTAACCTCATCTGCCGATGGTCTTCCCTCAATAGCTCTTCGAATAGCGTGCCGCATAGCCTTGTAATTATTAATGTACACTCTTTGCCGATTAACCGCCGACGGATGTACGAAAACATTCGCAATAATAATCAAATCTTCTGCAGCCCCTTTTGGAATGCTGCCATCCGCCAAACTGTCCGCGACTGCTTTAGCCACGCCGGCCTGCGCCGGTCCATAAACCATACTCGCCTGCCGCATGTTCTTAATTGTCACCGTGGGAACCATCAACGTGACAGGCTTTACCAAGACATTGGGCTCCAGAATAGCTACAAGCGCCTCATGTCCCGGAGTCGGATTTGCCTTCGCCTTCGCGTATGCCTCACCAACGGGACCGTCTTTCTTGCCAATCATCAGGTCGATGTGCGCCACTTCTGCATCCTTCCCAGCCAAAGCCTCACCCACACGCAGTTTGAAATCATGAATTACTTCAGGTGTTATGTGAACAGCCGTAAACCTTTCTTCCAAAGCTTTCTCCTCAATCTCAAACTTAACTGGTTTAGCCTTTATCTTGCCAATCTTCTCCAAATCCAGCCGCAACTCTTCCCTCGCCTCATACGTAAGCTCACCGCCAACGCTAAGCGGCAATCTTACACGCCCAACCTTAATTCCTATCATGTTCAAAGCCTCCTTAGCGCCCACCGCGCCACTCTGAGCCGTAATCCTTGCGATTTTCTGAACCTTGTATTGCAGCTCACGAGCCCTCTGCAAATCGCCCTTTTGTACGTTGTTGTAAATTTCAACCCAAATATCAGGAATGAAGTTGGCACTTGCCAAGATTGCTCCACTGGCTCCAGCAGCCAAAGCCGCCATGACCACCTCGTCATGACCACACATCACGTTAATTTTGTCGCGAACCTTTTCTAAAACTGCCAAAATGAAGCTAAGTTGCCCGCTGCTGTCTTTGACGCCGACTATGTTGGGTATCTGCGCGAGGTCTTCCACCATCTGCCATGGCAAGGGTAGTCCGGTGCATTGAGGTATGTTGTAGAGGATTAATGGCAAATCCACCTTAGACGCAATGGTGAAATAGTGCTCGTAAATTCCTCTGCTGGTAGGCTTTAGGTAGTAAGGTGTCACAATTAAAGCTGCGTCAGCACCAGCATCCTTTGCATACTTTGTCATCTCTAACGCTTGTTCGGTTCCGCTTGCTCCGGTGCCCGCTACAACGGAAACTCTGCCGTTAACTTCATCAACAACAACGTCAATAACATGCTTCCTTTCTTTGATAGTCATGTTTATGAACTCACCAGTAGTCCCACAAGGAACAACACCGCTAACGCCGAGCTCAATACAGTGATTAACAAGCACACGCATTTGCTCTTCATCAACCTGCTTTCTGTCATCAGCAAAAGGTGTCACTAAGGCAGGCATGATCCCTTTAGGCTTGAACATCAACTCCAACTCCTTTACAATTTATCGTGTCTTGTACACATTTAAGTCCTTCACTCTACGTTGACCAGTGTGAATTGACACTGATTTCGCAGAGCTATTCTTATAAATACTGCTAACATTATAACGCAACATAAGGCGCCCTTAAAAGTCAATAGAAAACTTGGAGGAGCATGTGTTGAACAACCTCAAACATAAATTGAGAATCAAGGAAGAAAATCTAAAGAAAATTAACGATTTCCTTCTAAAAGAAGACAACCCTCTTGTAGACAATTTACTTAAAATTATTGAAAAATATGGCAGTGTCGAAGAGATTAACCGAAAGGCTCGAGAAGCCCGTAAACTCGAAAACCTCATGAGTCAACTAAAGGCAAAGAACTCACCCTTTGTAAGAGATCTTGAGTGGCTTATTGAACAACGGGACAACGACGCTTTTATCAGCATTCCCAATTATCGCAGGAAAATTCTAGGAGATAAAGCAGATTCTACGACGTTCAATGAGTCATTCGCCGTCACCCTCGAAATCAGCGCGTGCAACTTTTTCCCTTGGGTTATAGAAGAAGCAAAAAAAGCCATTGCACAGCAGGACCTTATGCCCAGTCGCTTTATTCGCGTCCACTCCATGAAAGAGCAAAATGAAGACAATGAACTCTTGGCGTTTGCAGCAGCAATGCAGATTGTAGGCGCTTCGTACGTGGAAACGTTAGATACAAAGGGAACTCTACCTGGACCCGATGGCCTACCCATTAACGTTCACCTAGGTGGACCCGAGACTATCACCGGATATTTTGGCGGCGTCGGGATGCCAAACGAATACGCTTTGAAGTGGGTTGATGAATTTCTGCACTATTACACTAAATACGGCATTCAACAGGTGTTGAATATAAACATAGGAAGCGTAATGCTGGGATACTGGCTCCACAAGCTTGGAATCGACATCGAATTCAAAATTTCAGTATATCTAGGCAACGATAACCCTTACTCTTGCTTCTGGACGCTAATGACCGCTAAGCTCTTTAGTCGTGACGACAGCACCAGCCCACTTGTAGGCTTCAACCTTGCAAATTCCGTCAACAACGAGACAATTGAAATTTCAGCCTATATACGAAAAGCTTTCGACTTTGAAGACATTGTACGCATTGAGCATCACATAGTAGAAACTTACAAAAGCATTGTCAGACAGCCATACGACCGACTTGACGAACTTCTGGAAATCGCCGACCATGTGAAGAACATTAGCGCTAAACATGAGGGCGGGGTGCTCGAAGTTGAGAAAACTCGGGAACACCCCTCGGACATCTTGGAATACTTTGTCCCCCAAAAGGACATTCTTGCGCAGAATTTGATGCCGAAACTAACAATCAACTATCTGGACAAGCATGACTCGATGAACAGAACTGCCAAAGCCCTCACCGAACGAGGATTAACCTTCATCGCCGCTCAGAAACTGCACAAGAAATAAGGGTACTGATGCTTACAGCGAAGCTTACCACGTTGTCGTCTTAGGACGCCTTACCATTAAGAAAATCGTTGTTACAACGAAGATTCCTGTAGTTATTATGAAGATGTACATCAAACCTGTTGAGTTATTCTCACCGATCTGCTGACCTTCTAACTATTGATACTTCTGCTGTAAATCGGTATAGTTTGCCTCCAGCGAAGTATAGTTGGCCTGCAAGTCATCACGGAAACTGTTCAGCGAATCATAAGCTTGTCTCAGATTTTCGTAGGCCTTATTTTGGATAAATGTGGCCTGAAAACCATGGACGTTATTCACAGGTGTGGGTATATCTCCTTTGATGTCCCACTTGTACCTCAACTTGCCAGAAATCAAGCCGGGCAAGGCATCCACAGGTATGACCATTTCATAGTGCTGCTCGTAGGTTTGTCCTAAATCGAAGTCGAAGTTTTCGAGGAAGTTTATGTATTTGATTGAAGTTTCAGTCAGATTCTCCGTCAAGCAAGAAATGTTTCCGTTGATGAAATCTATGTGGATTTTTGCTGACGCGTTGACCCTTATGGTGATATTTATTTTATCTCCAGGCCAAGCTTGAATTGGAGACACTACTTCCATGAGTAGACCCCCTTGAGTAAATGAGTATGTTTGTCTTTCCTCAGTTTCCGAGAATACGGGTGCACTCACGCATATAGTTGTAAGAATCACTGTTGCTATCAGTAAAGATACTAATCGTTTAGTGTTCAATTTTCTTCCACCTTTTAGAAGTGCTTATTTGGTTCTATCAAACGGTATTTAACGGTTTTCTAACATTATTTTGAAAAATTAGAACTATTTTAAGCGTATTTTTAATTTTTGCTATCGAAAATCTGCTATTCCAATGCGCGTATAAAGCGTTGGTATACATACAGGAAGTAAATAAGAGCAAATAAAGTAAGCACGACTTCAAACGACAAAATCAGCTGGTTATGCTCCACTGCGAAAAAGTAGCCTTTCATAACAATGTCCGAGAAAACAAGAATCTGCAGAAATATAGCTCCTCCAATACAGCTAAATCCCAAACAGTGGACAAATTGTCGTAAGCGTTGGTCAACTCTCACGTTAAACAAGTCTATCAAGAATACAATAGCAAATCGCTTATCTTAAGGTTTACGAAACCAAACATAAAATGTAACATAATAATTCCTTCTTTAGATTTTGAATAGCTACGGCTCATTCTCTAAAGAGAAATCTTTTTCCTTCTTCTGTAAGCTTTACGGAATATTTGCTGAATAGTTTCTTGAACAGAGTTGGATGCTCCGTTCACCTTTCGCGGATAGAGGTACCCTGCAAAGTATTTCGCTTGTTTGGAGAACGATAAGCCGAAGTCTAAAAAGACTTTAGTGTCTCTGTCTTGGAGAAGAATTGTTGCCGCCTATCTCGTTGATTCCACCGAAAAAAGTTAGGTTTATCTTATTCATTGTTTCTCTTTTTTCCCATTTTTTTGCAGATGTTTGCTATTACTAGAATAATGTGAGGTAAGGTGAATACGCTGAAGATTTTTGTGTATTTTGCGGAAGCAGCCTTCTTTATATTTTCTCTTCTTCCTCCTGCCTCTAGATAGCCTTCTACAAAAGAAGAAGCAATTATTCTAGCGGGTTCGCCAGAGTGAATTGGAAGAATGTAATGGCCTGAGTAGTAAAGGAACTCTGCAATGTCCCAAGGTTGGTTTCCGTTTCTTGTTGCTTGTTCAAGGTCCAAAAAGCATATTTCGCCGTCACCTGTAACAAGTATGTTTTCAGGCTTGCAGTCTCCGAGAGCTACACCCAACGAATGTATCTCTGCGATTTCGTTTCCAACTGCTTTAATAATTTCACTGTTCTTTATTCTGCCTTCTTTTGTTGATGAGGTAATTATTTGTTTGATTATTTCACCTAGTTTTTCTCCTTCGATATACTCTTCGAAAATCAAACGCTCTTTAAGGCTGACGTAAAGAATGTGGGGAACAGCGACGCCGTGTTTGCTAAGAAACTGGTTGATGGAGTATTCTCTTTCGAGCCGCGTTTTTCCAAGCATAGCAAATGATTGAGTACCTAGAGTCCAAAGGGCTAAGGGAAACCATTTTAAACCCAGCCAATCGTCGAACTTTTTTACTACGATCTTCTGTGTTTCATGATTTTTTTGAAGGCAAAGTAAGAAGACACTATTTAGAACGCCGCCTATTTTTTCAATTGTCATTTTTAACGCTTCTCCGCCAGGCACAGTCTTTCGTACGAAGTCTTGGATGTTTGTTTTGTCGGAAAAAGGAACTGGACCGAGAGGTGTGGGCATTAATAGATATTTTTCTGTTTCTTCTAGTTCTCGAAGTAATTTTTTTCCTGTTCTTTGATGAGAACTTCTTGCAAAGAAGCTTTGGTCTTGTAGGAAAGCCGTTGTTATTTTTAAGGAGATGCTTTGAATATAGGGCAATAGAGCTTTTTGGATGGACATGGAGATGTTGGAAATTTTTGTTCTCTTGCGTTTTGTTGCTTCTATAAAATCTTTGTCAACTCTTATGTAGCCATTAGAAAACGCTATGTAGTTTTCTGTTTCTAATTCCCTTAGAGCTTTTAGGTAGCCATTCATAATAAAATTGACATTTTGTTTTCTCGTCTTTCTCTTGAACATGTTTAAGACGCTGTACCTTAAAGGTGGGAAAAGTCTCGCCCTTCTTCGTATAACTTCATACATGAAGTACTCTGGTTTAATGAGAAGCTCCACGGATAATT
The DNA here is from genome assembly GCA_023131225.1 of Candidatus Bathyarchaeota archaeon. Taxonomy (NCBI): domain Archaea; kingdom Thermoproteati; phylum Candidatus Bathyarchaeota; species Candidatus Bathyarchaeota archaeon. The sequence goes on from JAGLZW010000020.1 coordinate 50,691, forward strand.
CGGGGTATTGCAGGATTATGCTTTTTAGGAGCTCCAACGCAAACCGTTTTTTCATTTTCACCTCCATTTCTTTCAAATAGGTGGGGTTTTTCCATGGTTTGTAAGGTACAGTGATTATTTCTGCAGTGAATTCGCCGAGTTTTCCATGTTCTATGTCGCTTTCGAACGCTTTTCGGTCGATTGCTAGAATAGAGAGATTGACATTGTTTACTTGTTTGGTCAAATTGCGTATCTTGGGAGAGTAGTTGGGTATTATTATTAAGGCGTTTATGCCCTTTTTTTTATCGGCGCATCCGTATACTCTCGGACCATAAAAGCAAGCAGCAAAAATATCTTTAGAGCTTACAATCTCTTTGCACAGTTTTAGAATTTGTTCTTTTTCAACTGCCTCGTTGCTGACAAGTCGGGTCATTGCTGCCGCATAGACTATAAGATTTTATCGTGCTTAAAAGCTATCTTCAAAGTATAAATATGCCATTTCCTTAACAACATCAAAGAGGTGATTGTGTGGCCAAAGAAGGTGAAACTGGAAAAGATGCTTCAAATCTTCTTGAAAGAGTTGTGCGACTTGAAGTTAAAGTTGAGGAACTCACCAAACGCCTTGACAACCTCTCAAACTACGCCAAAGAACTCTATACCTATCTACAAAAGATGAGATCATAGAAACAGAAAAAAGGTCGAAGTAATGACGGAGATATCTGCAACACGCATAGTGGGTTTCCAAATATAACAAGTGAGCTACATTTCTCCAATAATGGCACATATATAAATCTTATAAGGAAGGTCAAAAGAAAAGGATAGCTAAGGTGAAAGCATCTGAATTTGATAACGATATTACAAGCAGAATGGGAAGTCGCTGGGTTAGCTGGGCTCTTTTGCATTATACCGGTCGTCTTCTTTCTCATAGCAATCCTACTATGCGTTTGGGTATATAGGGACGCTGAATCACGAGGAATGAATGGCACGCTTTGGCTTATCATTGTTCTAATCACTGGCATCTTCGGGTTAATCATATACCTAATCGTGAGAAAAGACAAGAGTCCTAGCTCTTCAGTGCCTCCTAGCCCCCCTGCTTAGAAATATGACTAGAGTTTGTCCCAGTAACGGTTAAGGGTTAACGTTCTCATAGGTAGAGCTACGATTGTTTTAAATTAGAGTATAATATCAACAACTATTTGTGTCACTATGCCACCCATCGAAGATGTTTTTGTCGATATTTTCAATTCTGTTGGCCACCTAGTATGTCATCAGATACCAAACCGAACGCTCATTATCGGCAACTACTATCTTCCTGTATGCGCCAGATGTACGGGTGCATACCTTGGTTTCTACTTAGGCTATCTTCTGCTGCCTATGCGTAGAGAAGAAGCATGTGGTCCCCCCAACCTCTGGGTCACACTTCTCATGCTTGCGCCAATTACAATTGATGTTATAACTCAATGGGTTGGCTTGAGAACAAGCACAAACGAGCTTAGGCTAATAACCGGACTACTGTTTGGATTGGCTCTGGCTCCGTTGCTGGTATATTCACTATCACAGATTCCAATGAGCAGAAAACTTCCTATTCTGCGGAATTTCCTTCCTGAGAGCGTTAGGTTTGATGATAAAGACTCTTGGCTTGGTGGTAAAGCTCTAGGACTTGGTTTGCTAATCGCTGTTACTCTATTCTTTTTTATCAACTCAATCGTCGGATCTGCCAATTATCTTTTCTACTGGTTGTTGAGCCCTCTAATCATCATCTCTATCGCTTTGCACATTTTTCTTCTACCGATTTATCTAGTGATTTCGTTCTTTGCTCATGTAAGAAAGTAATTCAGCTCAGCACACTTGTACAAATGAGTCACTTTCGTTCAATTATCTTCATGTAGGCAAACGTGCCAGCCGTAGCAAAAACCATTGAGAAAACCACTAGATTTCTTATCATGTCAAACGTGAAAGGCGGGGTCCCTAGAAGAAACGATCTGATAAGGTCTGCGCCACTGGTTAGAGGGTTAAGTTCAGCCAACATCACTATAGGCTGAGGCATCACACCTTCCGCTCCAAGCGTTTGGATAAGCGACAACGGATAAAAGATGCTGCTACAGAAAAACAGTACATAGTAAACTAAGCCTCTTGCAGTAACGAATTTCTCAAAGCTCGTTGTGGAAACTGCCGTGGCTATGCTCAAACCTGAAATTCCAGTTGCCAACATGAAAAGGGCGAACAAAATTACAAGTAGCTGCAACAATGATGGAAAGCCAAGAAAAAGAAAAGTTGTCAAGAGCAGCGGCGACATGTACACCATTCCCCTCAATCCACCTGCAAGCAACCTGCCAATGGCGAGTTCCAAACGTGTAATGGGAAGGCTGAGCAGGTAATGGTGAATTTGGCGACGAACCTCCATATTTATTTCCCGACCAATCATGAAGGCTGAAGCAAATAAACCCACTATGGTGACGCCTGGGGCAAAAAAGTTGAAATAACTCGTGATTTCCTTCATTATCTCTTGGCTCACCATCTGATTGTACACTACGGCCATAACAAATAGATCGGCAAGATTCATACTTATGAGAGCGGCTAACCACCATTTGTAACGAAAGAAGTTTCTGAAATCATGTTCAATTACATGTAGAATCGCTTTCACCTATTGCCAACCTCCGCCCTCAAGGCGTCTCTCATAGACTGTTACGCTGATAAACACGAATGTGAAAAAGAATATGACCAAGCCAATTATCGCTGCTAACGGCATCGGATTCAAAGTTAAGTATTCTTCAATACCTTCAATACCTACACCCCAACGAAACAGATCAGAAGCAAAAGTAACTGGATTGAAATTTGTCAGAGATGCATATACTTGACTTGCGTCTTGAACGAAAACTTGAGGGTACATAGCTGTGCTAAGACGAATTATGAAGGCATTTATAACTCCCATGAGAATGTCAAAGCGGTCACCAGATTTCAATGCAACCGCAATCGTAATGCTCATCCCAGAAACGCCAAAAGCGAACAAGAAAAGGGCTGAAAGAGCAATTAGAAAGCTAAGCGGATTTGCCAGCCCAATCACAAATAATGCTATCGCCATGAGCGGGCCCACAAAAATGAAGCTACGTATTTCACCACCAACGGATCTTCCCAACACAAGTTCTTTTCGGGAAACTGGAAGACTAAGCAGATACTCGAAAACTCCGTGTTCAGCCTCTTCAAAGATGTCATACCCAATAAACACAGAAGCTGAATACAACATCATTATTACGACGCCTGCAACATAATACTCAAAATAAATATCTGCTAACTCAGGCACAACCATGCGAGAGGCAATTAAGCCGAAGAAAGCGATTTGAGTTGCAAACCATATGGCTCGCAGGATTATAAGGAACTTGTACTGCAAGAACATCCGTAGATCTCTTTCAACAACGAATAACAATTTCTTCGTTTATTTTCACCCCGGAGGGCCCTTTTGCTCTGCTGCTTCAATGGTCAACCCTGTGTAATGCACAAACACGTCATCAAGTGATGGTTCGCTCATATTTATTGATAGAATTGGTAAGTCGTTTTTCATAAATAGCTTCATAATTTGAGGAACAACTTCTTCCACTTTATTCAAATGTACTCTCAAGTCGTTAGGCTTTAGTAATACTACGTCTACAACTTCTTGAAAACTTTTCAGCTCTTCCAAAGCATTTTGCGGTACTTCTTTTTCAAGCCGAATCTCAACTACATCGCCTCCAGGAATGCTGTCTTTCAACGTTTTAGGCGTGTCACAAACTAGCAACTTACCTTTATGCATAATACCAACGCGATCAGAAAGCATGTCTGCCTCATAAAGCTCGTTAGTAGCCAAAATTATCGTGGAGCCTTCGTCTCGAAGTTCTCGAATCATAGCCCAAATCTTGTGTTTGCCAACAACATCTATTTGGGCGGTAGGTTCGTCAATGAAGGCTATTTTGGGTCTTTGAATTAGAATCTTAGCAATCTCAACGCGCTTTCTCATTCCGCCAGAAAGACCATGAACTTTCTTCTTTCTGTAATCCCAGATATTTACGTCTTCCAATACCTGCCTGACTCTTCTCTTCCGTTCTTGCGTTGAAAGACCACAAATTTTTGCGTGCCAATTCAAAACATCCCATGGCGTACTAACCCAGAGAAGCTTAGGCTCTTGAAAACAAATCCCAATAAGCTTCCGCACATCATCAGGTCGCTTCCTAACGTCATATTCGCCGACAATAGCCGTGCCTGCGGTTGGCTTAATCACTGTTGTAAGCATGAGAACAGTAGTTGTTTTCCCAGCGCCATTAGGACCTAGCAATCCAAAAATTTCTCCATCCTCGATGCTCAAGTTCAGATGGTCCACTGCAACCAAGTCTTCGAAACGCTTTGTCAAATCAATTGTGTGAATAATAGGCATGGATACACCTTCGTTGATTTACAGATTTTATTGGAACCAGAAATAATGAAGCCCTCAACTGATAAGCATATCGTAGAGTTAAACCCTGCAATTAATTAGCGTTCTAACAAACTAAACGCAGCATCTTGCGCCCCTTCTATAACCGCTTCTTCATCAAGCGTCTTCACTTCACGATTTTCCATCACTACTTCACCATCTACGATCACACCGTCAACATCGCATCCATGAGCAGAATAAACAAGACCAGCACACAAATCATGTAATGGCACTAAATTTGGTTTCTTAAAATCAATCAAAATAATATCTGCCCGCTTCCCAACCTCAAGTGAACCAACTTTCTCCTCCAGCCCCAAAGCTTCAGCTCCTCGGATGGTCGCCATCTCCAAAACTTCCCTACTAGATAGAGCAGAAGGATCTCCAGATATCGCCTTTTGAAGTAACGCGGCAACTTTCATGCTTTCAAACATGCCAAAACTGTTATTGCTTGCAGCCCCATCAGTGCCAAGACCAACAGTCACGCCCGCATCCATCAACTCCTCAACCTTCGCCACACTCTGAGCCAACTTTAGGTTCGAAACAGGCCCAGAAGAGAACAATCATAAACATCTTGAGATCTGAGTTTTGCCTTCAAAGGCCAAATGATTTCACTAGGCCATGTCTTCAACGTTGCGTCTTCAGCTAAGCCTCGAAAAAGCGTCATGCATGCATTGCACAATTCTTTATGATTAGGTCGACTTCCTCAGATCTCACCTATCTCCAACCTTAATAACAGTTTTAGCTGATCAAAATACAATCAATGGAGTGTTAAAAGATTATTTGCTCTGTTAACCATGAAGGTAAATAGTGAAAAGGGGACTCGTATAGCAGGGTGAAAGATTTGAGAGAAGGAAAATTACCCTTTAGCAGCAGGGTTCTTCATTGTTGAGCATATTGGTTTTTGCAGAATGCCATTGACTAAATCTTTGCTCAGGCCTATATTGCTGATTTTGCGGCAGATATGATTCAGCGAGTTTTCAGTGAAACTTAGAAGGTTTATTCCTTCATTTGTAAGATTGTAAACTTTCCTTGGTCTTTCGTTGCTGAGGTCCCATTGACTTTTGATGTAGCCTTTCTTTTCTAGGCTGCTTAGGAGAGGGTATATTGTGCTGGGACCAAAGTAGACTCCGAAGTTTTTGCGTATACTTGAGATTATTTGGTATCCGTGCATCGGTTTTGCGTTTAGGAATTGAAGTATGACGAGGTCTAGAAGCCCCTTCATCAGTTTGTTCTGAACTTCTCTTTTTTGTTGTCCCATTTTTTTTTACCTCTTGTAGACGCGTTGAACAGTTAGGCTGTTCATCGCATATACAATATGTCTCTCAAGAGACATATCTCAAGACTTATTATACATTAAACAGCAATATAAGGGTTAATGTGACTACAAGTCATAAAAGAGCATATTAACCCAGTATACTTATTCTAAAAACTGAATGATCCCTATAAGGGAAACACATTAAAACGCTGAAATATGAGATGTCTGAAACATGACACCTATGTCTGAGAGCTTCAAGAAGGGAATTGTTCGACGCATATTCAGAAGCTTTCTTGACGTGATGGTTTTAAGACTGGTGCAGATCGAGTCGATGTGGGGCTACAAGATTATTAAATGTGTGGAAGAACAACATGAAATAACACTGCGCCATGGTGCACTGTATCCTTTACTTAATAACTTGGAAAAGAAGGGATTTTTAAGAAGCAGAAAAGAGGCTAAAGGAGGACGTGTAAGGAAAGTTTATGAAATAACGTCGAAGGGCATACAGCTAGTGGAAGCATACAACGAGTTCTTGAAGGAACAAATACAAAAACAAGACAGTAGAACAGCAAATTAAGTAACATATTGGTTTTTAAGAAAAGTACATCAGATAGACTGTTGTTGAAGTCCAGGGGTTTGCTATGAAAGAAAAAAAAAGCGTAACTGAGGAAACAGGAGAAAAACTTCTTGAAAAAGTCAGAAGGCTATGTGAAAATGAAGGGCTGGAGGGGTGGAAGCTAGCACAGAAGACAATGCTGAAGGAAAAAGCAGACAGTCCAAAACTTCAAGAAATCATTGAATACATGATGCTCAAGTACAAGCCTGACTACTTCAGACCAGCACTCCTTTCTTTCTGTTGCAAAGCCGTGGGAGGAAATCCGAAGACTACGATTCCCACTGGGGCAGCCTTGACATTGTTCGCATGGGCTATTGGCATACATGACGACATAATTGATCGATCAAGAATGAAGAATAAACATCCTACTGTTCTGGGAAAATTCGGCAAAGATCTTGCTTTGATTTTAAGTGATGTTCTCTTTTTTAAAGGTTTCACACTGTTAAGAAAAACATTGGACTCTGAAATATCTGTTGGAAGACTTGTAGAAATTTTGGAAACAATAGAGAAAATATGGTTTGAGCAAAGTGCAGGAGAAACGCTTGAAATTCAATCTAGGGGATCAACAGATGTAACGTCCAAAGCATGTCTCGAAAAAATTCGAATGAGAGCGTCGGAGATGGAAGCGTGCACGCGCATAGGTGGGATTCTCGGTGATGGATCAAGAAAACAAATAGAAGATTTGGGTGCCTATGGAAGACTCGTTGGCATGATGAGCATTCTAAGAAATGAGTTGATAGATATGTTAGAGTTTAACATGCTAAGGCATCGTATACGAAGAGAATCTTTGCCATTACCCATAATCTATGCATTGCAAGACCAACGAATAAGACCCCAACTTATCTCACTTATCACAAAGTCAAAATTGACTAAAAGAGACTTGCGAAACATTTCAAAGCTCTCAGATCGTTCCGGTGGAATTGAATACATAGCAAACCTTATTGATAGAATGGCTCAAGAATCATGCGCTTATGCTAAATCCTTTAGAAGTAAAGAGCTAAAAATAATTGGGACATCGTCCCTTATAAGCTCGAAAGAGTGGAGACCACTACTTTCAAACTAGAAGTATCTACCCCAGTCTGATATGGGCCTTGCTGGAACCTTTGGAGCCTTCTTCTCTCTCGCCATTTTAATCCCAAACTGTATTTGTGTAGAACTGTTTATTTAAGCCTTTTGTTCTACACATGAACACTATTAGAATCTGAATCCTTGATGTGTATTTCCAGTTCTTAACTTTAATTTAAGCGATGAGTTCAAGATAGACTCGTAAATTACTTACGTAGTGCAAGTGATGCCCTTCCAATTTGGAAAAAACCACAGTTTCACAAGACATCATATCATAGCTCTGCTTCTTTTGTTTAACTCATTTTCTTGGTATTTTCTAGGATTATTAATGGTCGACAAACTCGCTAGCGTTGTCGCTGAGAACAGCCTTACAAATCTTTACTTGAGGTCAGCTTTTCCTCTTTCCATAATTGTGTCCGCTTTGATCGGGTCAATTTTTTGGTTAAGAGCTCGAAAAACCAGTTTCTTTTACATTTGGTTGTTTTTTGGAACCATTGCCTCGCTATTTCCAGCAGTTCCAATTGGCAACTCATTTGCCGGCGCAATTATCGTCATTGTTGTATTGGGCATCTCATTGGGATTTGGCATGCCCTCACTCTTACGTTCTTTTACAGAATCTGTACCTATTGAAAACCGAGGAACGATTGGTGGAATCACGTTTTTTATGGTTACAGCTAGCGCGCCTTTTGTTATAGTAACTATGTCGATGTTGGATCTAGTACAAAGCGCGATGTTCTTCGCAATTTGGAGGAGTTGGAGCATACCCATACTACTCGCATTCCCAAAAAAAAGTAAATCCCAGCTTCATTATGAAAGGAAAACATCTTTTCGTAGCATATTTAATAATAAGGCCTTTGTCTTGTATTTTCTGGCGTGGCTTATGTTCTCTATGGTAGACGGCTTTGAGGCTCGTATCACATTCCTGCACAAAGAGGGACTTGGTTTTGCTATGAATGTTGTCGAGCCTATCTTTGCAGGATTTTCGGCGCTAATTGGAGGAGTAGTAGCTGATCGTATGGGACGAAAAAGAGTAATAGTCTTTGGTTTTGTATCATTGGGTATTGCCTATGCGATCCTAGGAATAGCTTCACAGCTATGGATCTCATGGTTTTTGTATTTTGCTATAGATGGTATTGCAATTGGATTATTGTGGATGATGTTTACGATAGTAATCTGGGGAGAACTGTCAAGGTTTAATACTGAAAAATATTATGCTGTTGGAGAGGCTCCATTCTTTTTAACTATGATAGCTTCTCTGCTGTTTGCCCCTTATGTTGCGTTGATTCCTGAAACCAGCGCGTTCTCTTTGGCAGCGTTCTTTCTCTTCATAGCAGTAATACCCTTATTATATGTACGAGAAACTTTGCCTGAAAAGAAAATTCAACAACGCCAACTCGAGATATATACTGAAGAAGCTCTCAAACTGAGACAAAAAGTTGAACAGAAATCAAAGTAACACTACCTCCAATCCTAATCAATACCCCAAGTTTTTCTATACCGAAAACTTGACCTCTTACATCTATTAGCTGCCTACTCGTCGATCCAGCCTTAAGTACGCTAAAGATATATTATCCAATACGCTTACTACCATCCTCTTTGGAAGGAAAAGCATGACACTCATCGATGACATTCTTAAAATCAAACGCGAAAAGGAAGCAATAATTCTAGCTCACAATTATCAACGCCCAGAAATCCAAGACATTGCAGACTATGTAGGCGATAGCATAGAGCTTAGTCGCCGGGCAAAAGAAGAACAAGATGCAAAAATAATAGTGTTCGCTGCCGTGAATTTTATGGCTGAATCAGCTGCCATTCTCAACCCAGAAAAAAAAGTGCTATTACCATGCACTGGTTCAAGATGCCCCATGGCTTACATGCTTCCGGCCGAACAGGTGCAAGCATGGAAACAAAAATATCCAGATACGCCGGTCGTGCTTTACGTCAATACCTTAGCGGAAGCCAAAGCAGAATGCGACATCTGCTGCACCTCTGCAAACGCAGTGAAAATTGTTGAAGCTCTTGATGCAGAGACCGTGCTTTTCGGTCCTGACTATAACCTAGCAGAATATGTCCAAGAGAAAACCGGAAAAAAAGTCATTCCCATTCCTCCTCAAGGCTTCTGCCCTACACACATACTGTTCATGAAAGAAGACATCATGGCGCAAAAGCAAACCCACTCAGACGCTGTTGTGGCAGTGCATCCAGAATGCTCTGAGGAGGTCAGAGGAATTGCAGACTTCATCGGAAGCACCTCACAAATCTGCAGATACGCAAAAACTTCAACTGCAAAGAAGTTTATCATCGGCACCGAAGTTGGGATTCTTCACAAACTGAGAAAGGAAAACCCGCATAAACAATTCGTTCCCGCCTATGAAGATGCCACATGCAACGCTATGAAACTCACCACCTTAGAAAGGCTTTATCGCTCGCTCAAAGAGGAACAGAACCTCATTACTGTTTCAAGTAGCATTGCAGAGAGAGCAAAAAGAGCTTTGGAGAAAATGTTTGCATTAACTAAATAACTTGAAACATATGGGCTAAATAATGCTGCAGTGTCCATTTTCAGCATTTTTGGCTACAGACAATTTTCTATTTATGATTGGCTAGGCCACAAAATCTGGTTAATGAAGAAGAGATGTATCAGAACTGTGAAAGTTTAAATAAGAGTGTTACGTTTCTTTGAAAAAGTATTACTTGAGAGTGATTTCATGGCTTACTTCGGAACCCGCGAGTTAGCAGGGATAGCAATGTTTGCAGCATTATGGGGGGTCCTAAACGTAACTGTATCGCCCGCCTTCTTCCAAGTATTTCACTTGCCCTTCTGTTGCGACCTAATAGGTTTTTCGACCTTGATACTGGCGATATGGTGGACAAGAAAAGTCGGAACAGCCACATTTGTAGGCTTAATCGCACTGATAATCAACATGACTGTCAGACCAACAGCTCTCCACTTCTTCGGCTTCTTTGCCGCCGCTATTGTATTTGACGTTCTCGCATTCTTCATTGGATACAAACGATTATTTGAAAAGAGACTCTTAGGTTCAATCAGCCTATTTGCAATCTCTGTTTTCTCGGCAGCTGTGGCAGGCTTAATCATAGGGTCATTATTCATGACGCCAACAGCCATAACAAAATGGGGAGGAGTATTAGGGTGGGCAGGGTTACACGCTGTAGGCGGTGTTATAGGCGGCGCAATAGGCGTAACCTTAATGAATGCTCTAATTGCTAGAGGCATAACTGCAAAAGTTGAAATATTGAAAGGCACCGAAGGCTTGAAGGAAGGGTCAGGGTGACTCTTGAGCGCAATATATCCTTGGAGTTCACATCTATTTTGGAGAGGGCTGCAGAGTTTCATGGGCATCTAGGGCCATTTCTGGCTATCGGCGTTAAAATGGGACTAACCGGACTAAACCAGTTGGAAATAATAAAAAATAAATCGCTAACAATTGCAGCGTCATTACCGCTTCGCGTTCCTTTTTCATGCATTATAGACGGTCTTCAAATCACAACAAGCTGTACTATTGGCAATCGAAAACTCACCCTAAAAGACTCAGAGAAAATTCAAGCAAAGTTCACAAGAAAGGACAATGGACGAAAAATAGTTGTCGCTTTGAATCAGTCAACGTTTGAAAAGCTAAAATCTCAGCTTTTGCAAGAAACATTGCCAGACGAAAAGGTTCGCGAGCTAGCTTGGAAAGTTGCTACTGTACCCGAAACCGAACTCTTCGTCATAACCTAGAAAACATTTAAGAAAATAGTCTGCTTCTCCTTAAACGGTTATTATGGACGACTTGGAAATCGCTAAGCAAAGGCTAAAAGACAAAAATCTAAACTTGGTATTTGTGAAAAACTTCAGACCAATCTTCGAGACGAAAACAGATGGACTCCACGGTTTTTTAGAGGCGATAAAGGAATTGGATGGCAATCTCTTAGGTGCCTCAGTTGCAGACAAAATTATCGGCAAAGCCGCAGCACTACTCTGCGCTTATTCAGATGTCGCAGCAGCTTTTACAGTTACACTGAGTAAAGGCGGTCTAGAAATTTTAAAAACATATAATATCCGTCACGAATTTGAAAACCTCGTTCCAACAATTCTTAACGTGAAAAAAACCGACAAGTGCCCTCTTGAAAAGCTTGTGGCAAACATTACTAATTCTGAAGAAGCCTATGAAAAAATAAGCCGATTTTGCTGCTTGTAACCATAAATGCACACATCACAATAAAATCTCAGCCAATAACTAGTGAGTGTGCAGCAAACACGTTTTCCATGAGCTACTCATATTTTGGGGTCTATTAACCGCCATTTTGAAGCTCATAGCAAAGAGCCTAATCTAGAGTAACACACACTGCGAAAATTATTCTGGGAAATCTTTGAGCCTTTTCTTCACAATCTCGCTAACAAGTCCACCTTTGACTCTGCCCCGCACCCTTTTCATCACCAAACCCATGAGTAACCCAAAAGCTTTCTCTCCACGCTCTACTAAAAGACCCCGATTCTCCTCAATTAGGCTATCAACAATTCTTTCAAGTTCACTCTGCGAAAGTATATCCAAACCTAGAGCGTCAACAGCCTCAACAACCTTTGCCCCTTCATGCTCCGACAGCCAAACAATTATATCTGAAGTAGCTTCCTTTGCAACTTCGCCTAAACCCATTAGATAAAACAACTCGATAAGTTGCTCGTCAGACACATTCCCAACTTCCACACCGTCACGCTTCAAAGCTTTCAATGTCTCAGTCAAAACAACAGCAACTAATTTAGGTGAAGCGTTTGTGGTTTTCACAATCGTGTCAAAAAGTCTCTGTTTCCTTGATCTCTCTAATTGATCAATTAGTTTGTCACTTAATTTTAGAATTTCCTTCAGCTCGATTCTATATGCTTTAGGTAATTTCGGAAGATGAGAGAATAATCGAACTATGTAACTTTTGGCTATTTGGATGGGGGGTACATCGGTTTCTGGGTACATGCGAGCGGCGCCAGGCCTAGGTCGCATATAGCGAGTTGATCCATCTGGTTTTGCAGCACGGGTTTCCTGCGGTACTTCCTTCAAGGTTTCCTTTGCCCGCTCGTTTACTGCCCTCAAAGCATCAGACGCGTTTTCTAAAAAATCCGCAACAAAAACTACAGCATCGCCTGACTTTACATTCATGACGCGTTTTAACTTGTCAAGTTCTTCTGCCGTGATTCCATAAGCAGGCAACTCGTCTGTGTGGAAGATGCCGCCTACGCGCCCCCAAAAACGAGCCCTATATGCCATCTCTGTTCCTAACCTAACGCCGGGTATCAATTCTTTCTTCAAGAGGCCTTCAAATTTTGGCAATTTAACAGCTAGAACTCTCTTGTTTCTCTCTGCAGCAACACAAATGACTTTGCATTTAGTGGTCGCGAAAACATATGTTACATCTACAAACTCGTCCTTGATGTCTTCTTCTCCAACTCCACGCTTCGCCAATTCATCTCTTATTTTTAGAAGATTAAGCTGCCGCTGAACCTCGTTCTCAACAACCAAAGAAACAAGCTCAAGCTCCTGCACTCCTTTAACCTCCACAAGGGCACCGTCGCGAATAGAAATGTTCAGGTCTTGGCGTATAGTGCCCAAGCCCCTTTTCACCCTCCCCGATGCCCGCAGAATCCGTCCAATAGCCAGCGCAACCTCTTCCGCTTCTTGAGGCGTATAAATAACCGGAGCGGTTGCAACCTCGACAAGAGGAATGCAAAGACGGTCAATGCGATATCGAAGGATATTATTATCTTCGCCCATCTTTCGAGCTGCATCTTCTTCAAGGCCCACGTGCTGAATTGGAATAGTCTTCTTGGTTTCAACCTTACCGTTAAAGGCTACTACACAGGTCCGCTGGAAACCAGTGGTGTTTGAGCCGTCTATGACGGTTTTCCGCATGATATGAATTTCATCAATAGGCTTCGCCTTCAGCATAAGTGAAATGATGAGTGCTGTTTCTAGAGCTTCACGATTCAAGTCGTGAGGTGGTTCTTCATCCATCTCCACAAGGCATGTCGTGTCCTTGTTAGCCTCATATAGAATTCTAACACCTTTCTGAAACTCGAAAAAAGCAGCTGGGTCGATTTGGCCGAGCTCGCTTTGTGTTGGACGCAGTCTTCGCAGAAAAGTGATTTCAGGTTCTTCTTTGAAAAGCTCAGTTTTGCAGCTGCAAAAAAGTTTCTTTTTGGAGTTTAACTGTTGGTGTATTTCCAAGCCTACTTTCAAGCCTACCTTCTTGTAATCAATAGTCGTCACATTTTTCACCTTCTTCAAGCATTGTTCGGCTGGAAAATTCATTAGCGACGTTTTCTGTAAGGAGTTTCTTTGCTTCTTTAACATCCTGTGTTTGTCCCAGCACCCACATTATTTTTACAAGCGCTGTTTCAGGCAACATGTCGTCGAGGGGGATTACACCAATTCTTAAAAGATCTCTTCCTGTGTCGTAGACGTTCATGTTTACCCGTCCCCAGACGCATTGAGAGGTCATGCCGACGATTATATTTTCTGCGATCGCCTTTTTTATTGCAGAGAAGCAATAGTTACCTACGTGCCCCAAACCAGTTCCTTCCAAAACGATACCCTTGAAGCCTTTGTCAACATGCCACTTGACAACACTTGCGTCTATACTAGGATAGAATTTTATGAGGGCAACTTTTTCTTCGAACACCGACTTCAAAGTCAACTTTTGTTTAGAATTCCGTTCATGATAACTTTTCGTTAACATTCTGATTTTGCCACTTTCAAACCTAGCTATCGGCAATGTGTTTATTGACTTGAAAGCATCGCGGCGGCTGGTGTGGCATTTTCTCACCTTAGTCCCGCGGTGAAAAACAATTGACTTGTCAGAAACCGTTTCGTGCATAGCAACAACAACTTCCGCAAAAGGTGCGTCTGCTGCAGCTTTTACAGCTCCAATTAGGTTTGTTGCAGCGTCAGAGCTTGGCCTGTCTGCGGAGCGCTGAGAACCTACTAGAACCACAGGCACGGGTAAGTCTCGTAACGCAAAGCTCAGCGCGGCTGCGGTATAACCCATGGTGTCAGTTCCGTGTGCCACAACGACCCCGGCAGCACCGTTTTCAATGTGGTTGGCAACGTGTTTTGCGGTTTGTGACCAATGTTTTGAGTTGATGTTTTCGCTGAATATACTGAAAAGAATCTCTGCGTTTATTGTGGCTATGTCGGAAAGTTCTGGGACAACAGTGTATAGGTCGTTTGCGGTGAGTGCGGGTCTTACTCCACCTGTTCTATAGTCCACTCTGCTTGCGATTGTGCCTCCCGTGCTGAGAATGGCTACTATGGGTAAGCCTGGTTTCTGTTTAGGTGAAGGTGGGCTTGAAAAAGTAGGTTTTGCTCCCGCTCCGATTTTTTCGATCTTTGTTTCTCGAGTTACTAGGATTCCAATGTTGTAGCCGTTTTTCAGCTTGACTACTATGTGTTTATCGTCACCAAATTCTGACCGTGGAATAAGTACGCCTTCGAATATTTCTTCATCCTTCAAAACACGAATAAGGTCTCCAATCTCAGCTCTAACTTCTTTCAACATTTTCAGCGCTTTGCCTTTATAACCTGGAAATTTTTCGCTCAACTTTCCTACTTCTCCAATATTTTAGACATGTAGGGACCGTCGTATTTGTAGCCGAAACGCATATAGTATCTCTTTGTTCCTAAAGCGCTTATAACTACAACTTTTTGTTTATCATACTCTTCCTCTGAAAGTTTTTCCGCCTCGGATAGCAGAATAGCTCCATAGCCTTTATGTTGCCACGCTTTAGCTATGTGCTTCCCAACTGGAACAAGAGAGCCATATACATGGAGTTCACGCACAATCGAAGATTGCTCTGCCACTATTTCCGGGCGATGGGCATCTTCTGAAGGTATACGTAATCGTAGATATCCCACTAGAACGTCATTACCAGGGTCTTCGGCAGAAATGAACAGGTCAACTCCCCCTGAAGCTTTCTCTCTCATCGAGAAGATTTGGATGTTTTCTGGATCGGGTTCAACTTTGTCTTTAAGCCACCGATGCCCAACCTCACGACACCTTATGCAACGACACCGCAATCCCTCTTGCTCTAGCTTTTCTAAAACAAGCTGTCTGAGATTGCTCTTTTTAACTCCCGCTTCCACCAAATAAGCTGGAATATCCCGCTGGATCCGCATAATACGAACCCAGCGAGGCACAAACTTCTTCATCTTAGCTATGAGCTGAACTGCTTCTTCCGTAGAGTATGGGGTGTATTCGTCGTTCTTCCACCACTCATAAGCCTTAGTGCCTTTCAAAACAAGACATGGATAAATCTTAATCATGTCGGGCTTGAAATCCGCGTTGGTAAAAACCGTTTCAAATCCTTCTAAATCCCTTTCAAAACTGGACCCGGGCAAACCTGGCATAAGATGATAGAGCACTTTTAATCCCGAGTCTTTTAGCGTGCGTGTTGCTTCAATTACATCTTTGACCGTGTGACCTCGTTTAACGAGGCGATAGATGTCGTCATAAATGTTCTGAACTCCAAGCTCTACACGAGTAACGCCCATGGAAAGCATGTGGTCAACTTGCTTTCTCTTAGCCCAATCAGGCCTAGTTTCAACGGTGATGCCCACATTACGAATCCTGCTAGTCTCTGCAAGTTTTTTAGCCTCCTCAAGACTCCGCGTTTCAGTTTCTATCAGCGCATCTAAGCATCCATTAACGAACCCTTCCTGATAGTTTGTAGGCGTGCTTGGAAACGTGCCTCCCATAACTATCAGCTCCACCTTGTCAACCACATGACCAATCGCTTCTAGCTGTATCATGCGACTCCTGACTTGCATGTATGGGTCATATTGGTTTTGTATTCCTCTCATAGCGGCTGGCTCATGACCCGTATAGCTTTGCGGAACTCCTTGAGAAGGCCCTCCTGGACAATAGGCGCATGGAGCATCGTGAGGACAGGGCCATGGTTTCGTCATCACAGCGATTATCGTCACGCCGGAGATGGTGCGGGTGGCTTTCCTTCTCAGCACAGGCAGAAGTCTTCGCTTTTCATGTGGGTTTAGACATTGTATTAGTTCCGAGTTAGGAATAACACAAGCCAAGCCTTGCTTGCCTGCAATTTTCACTTTGATTATGTTAACGTCGTCTTTTGTGGGTTGAGGAATCTGCATCAAGGATTCGATGATCTCTCGGCAAGCTGCTCTATTCATGATAATCTCATCTGATTATGCGGTTGTCCTTTAAAATAAAGATGTAGCTACCGAGTTACTGCTTTCTGGTGTACACGATGTTGCCACTGACGATTGTCATCTCCACCTTTACATTTCTAATTTGTTCAGGTGTAATCTTGTGAGGATCCTCTGAAAGTACCACCAAGTCGGCAAGTTTGCCTTTCTCTATGGCCCCCTTAACGTCTTCTTCGAAGGAGCCATAGGCAGCATTAATAGTATATAGACATAAAGCTTCGTCGACAGTTAATCGTTCTTGTGGAAACTTTTTTCTTGCAACTGCAGCATAAATTCCTAAAATTGGGCTTACAGGTTCTACTGGAGCGTCAGAACCTCCCATTGTAATTACACCTTCTTTTAGGAGACTTTTGAACGCATAAGTCCATCTAGCTCTGGTTTCCCCTAAGCGATCTGTTATCCAAAAGTCAGAAACTACAAAATGAGGTTGCACAGATGCTATAACGCTGAGTTCTTTCATTTTCTTTATTAATTTTGGATTAAGAACAGAAACATGCTCCAATCGGTGACGATGATTCTCTTTCGGTGTCTTTCTAAGCACTTTCTTAAAGATTTTCAACACTATTTCAACTGTTCTGTCACCTATTGTGTGGATGGCTAACTGCAGATTTGCTTTGTGCGCTTTTTCTACGAATTTCTCTAGTTGTTTTTGCGAGTAAAGCAGCATTCCTTCAGTTTTCGTCGCATCCTCATAAGGTTGTCTTAATGCTGCGGTTCTTGCCCCCAGAGAGCCATCTGCCAATATTTTGACACTGCCAATCTTAATCTTGTCACTGCCAAATCCTGTTGATAAACCTAACTCGGCAAGGTTATCAAGATACCCCACAGGTATTAACAAGTAGATACGCAGTGGCAGCATATTGCGATTGCTCAATTTTTGAAGCACACGCATCTCGTTTGCTGAGTTGATTATCCAATGAGCAGTGGTTATGCCTTCCCCAACCATTCTTTGACAAGCCAATAAACATTTGTCTGCAAGGCCTTCTTCAGTGGATTTTGGCAAGATCTCATAAATGAAATTAAGAGCGTTTTCTCGTAGAATACCATTCAACTCGCCAGTCTTCGGGTCTCGGTCTATACGTCCACTCTTGGGAGGCTTGGTCTTTCTTGTGACTCCAGCAAGTTTAATAGCTTTTGAGTTAGCCACGCCAAGATGTCCGCATACTCGTAGTAAAAAAACTGGATGATTAGGTGCTGCTTTGTCAAGGTCGAAGCGTGAAGGATATCGACGTTCTGCAAGTTTGTCTTGGTCCCACCCTCTGCCGATTATCCACCCACCTTTTGGGGTTTCCTTTGCCTTTTGCTTGACTTTTTGCTGAATTTCTTTTATCGATTCTGCGTTGCGCACGTTGATTTGAGACATTACCCGCCCCAGCGATACACCGTGTACATGGGTGTCAATAAAGCCGGGAACAACCGTCTTGCCTTTAAGGTCAATTTTTTTGGTGCTTTTGCCTACATATGAAAAAATTTGCTTGTTAGTACCAACTGCCTCAAATTTGCCATGCTTTATTGCTATTGCTTGTGCTTTCAACTGCTTAGGATTCATAGGAATTATATTACCATTTACAAGAACCAAGTCAGCGTAAAGCATTAACGGAATGTATCAGGCTGCAGTGTTAAAAGGTTTGTTAGTAACGCCTTCTTCCCCAGTTCTGGCCAGCTTTTCGCTGTAGAATTATGCGCTTTTCATAGTTTCGTCTTGCCCGTCTTCTAGGAATTGCGCTCTTCTTTGGTGTGGATTGCATTTTAGGCGTTTGGCTACGTACTTTACCCGCTTTTGAAAGTGATCCGTGAGTTGGCATTTTCGCTTATCATCTCCTTTGCTGCTGAAAAATATCGTTTGGAGTCTTTTAAGCGTTTCCTAGCCTTCTTTAGACCGCTTCTTAACTTAGCCCACTTTCGAACCGCAGAAAGACAAGTCCTAAGCCTTGAACCACTTGAATATCAAGTATTGAATCTCTTTTGTCCCAAAGTCAGGTATTGCAACGATGAATCTCTTTCGCACCGTTGTGGCGAGTCTTCCAACTTTCACAATTTCAGTTGCCGTCACGTCCTCTTCGCTTTTTTTCACCGACACCATGTAAGGCGCATGTTCAATTCCCGGTCCATGCTTGTAAACGGCAAAATCGCATCCGTACTTGATGCCTGGAGTAACGATGAAGCCGTTATCTCTTAAGTCGCGGTAAACCGCATACTTTAAGTCAAATTCCTCGTAAAGCTTACGGGCTCTTCGCTTAAGCTTCTCCAACCCTACCTTCCTATTTTTTGAGCCTTCCCGCACATCTATAATTTTGTTTTCAGTAAGGTATAGTCCTTCCATAAGGTCTAGAACTAGAGGAACGTTGAACTCGGCTACTTTCGGCTTAGGTATTCCTAAAGGCTTACCGTAATATCCCATTTTATATAGCTTTGAACTCTGTGCCGAGTCCCACACGACTAGAAAATTTTCAATAAATTCGACTGTAATACGCTTACTCATTGTAATCTCAGCTTTGTTACATGGCAAAGGATAATATACGTGCTGCGTCTGAGGCATCTTCAGCTTTGTCGGCTGCGTTTTCGAGAAGTTGAGTTATGTCTTTTAAGAGCAACATTACTGGAATCTCTAGGTTGCTATTTATTATTTTTACTTCCAATTTTCTGTATATCTCGTCTACTGTTCGTTCTGCTGTTTCAACCTCTCTGGCTTTCTCCAAAGTCTTCTCAGATCCATAAGAAAGTGTTATAGCAGTTTCTCTAAGCTTTATCACGGTATCCAACGTTGCTTCTGCAAGTTTTACGAGGTCATTCTTAATGTCCGCAGGCACCTTCCATCCACGTTCCATAATAGAAAGCAGCCAAAACGCTAAGCCTTCACAGAAATCTGCGATTTCGCTAGTTAAATTAGTAAAGCGTAGAAAGTCTTCTCGATTTATGAGTATAGCACCTATCTGTGCAAGTTCCTGCGAAACGATTCGTCTGGCTTTATCTACTTCTTCTTCCGTTTTCTTTATCTCGACGAAAACTTGTCTTGCAGTGTCTTTGTCGTCAGCGGCAAAGCAATCAACCATTTGAGGAACTTTACGTGCAATCTCCAGCACCTTGCGTAGATGGTCTTGACAAACGCTAAGTGCTCTTCGCTTTACACGCTCTTCTGTTTCAACCGGAAGTACCAAGTTCTCACCGCGGAAATGCCTCTGTAGACACTATCATAGAATATGCGAATTCATTAAAAAATTTAACGAAACTTGTCGCTGTTTTTATATGCTTTTTCCAATGTCTTTGAAATCTTTTTTGTGGCTGAAGTAGGCATGTAAACTTTTAGGCAGGTTTTCCATTTTTGTGCGGACTTGTTTCCATGAGTCACGGTCTCGCACGGTTACTGTGTCATCGTTTAATGTTTGATAGTCAATCGTGATGCAGAGGGGTGTGCCGGCTTCATCGGCTCGAGCATAGCGCCTTCCAATGGAGCCAGCTTCGTCATACTCCACCATAAAACCTTCAATCATCAACATTTTGTGTAGCTTTTTTGCTTTTTCTGCCAAACCGTCTTTGGTGACTAAAGGATACAACCCAACCTGTACAGGCGCCAGTTCCCTTGGAAACCTCAGAAGCGTTCTACCCTCTCGTTTACCGTAGGCGTATTCTAAAGCCACATACACAATCCTGTCTATTCCAAAACTTGGCTCAACGACGTGAGGGATAAACCGTCTTCCCGTTTCTTCTATATCCTTACAGACAATCTTAACATGTTCAGGTAAAATTTTAAACGACTTTGCCATGTAGTACCCGTTTTCTCGCAGAGATTTTTTGACTTCTTCAACATCGGCTTCTAGAAGTAAAGCCATTACTCTTGAGGCGTCTTTTTTGAATGCTGGACCAATCTCAGCCAAGACCGGTTCAACAACAACTTTTTCCGTCATTTTAGGTTTGTCGTATTCTTTGAAAACTTGCATGTCCACACCACTGTGTTCCATATGCTGTTTCAAATCGTAGTCTGAGCGGTAGTTGTGACCTGAAACTTCTGTCCAGCCCCAGCGGTCCAAGTAGATTTCTTGGTCATAGCCCTGCTCGGAATAATGCGCTCTTTCCCATTCCAATTTTTCAATGAAACGTTGCTTATCATCTGGAACCCCAAGCACATTTAGGAAGTATTTAGCCAAGACCATAAAGTATGCTTGCCATTCTGTTTTGATGTAGCCTTTTTGCAGTGCTTTTTTCACCGTCACGTCCACTGCTTTTTTTGCATCTTTCTGTCTCAGCTCTGCAGGTATGAGGCACAAAGTTTCTTCCTCAACCTCCTTCATCAGAGGACATTTGGGATCTTTCGGATCAAAAAAGAATTCTATGTCCGCGATAGTGAACTCCCTTTGTCTGATGAGACCTTGTCTGGGTGATATTTCATTTCTCAGAGCATGCCCAATTTGAGCAACTCCTAGGGGAAATCTCTCTCTGGCAGTTTCGTAGAGGCGTCTAAACTCGACGAAAATACCCTGTGCCGCTTCTGGTCTACCGTAGCCAACCGCGTCTGAATAAGGCCCAATTGTTGTGGTAAACATGGTCATGAAGTATTTTGGCTTGCCTAACTCGCTACCACATTCGGGGCACTCTATGTTGTGTTTCTTTATTTCTGTGGCTATTTCCTGAAGGCTAAGTTTTTCAGTTTGTGTATCACTCATTTTGGCTTGTTCTTGAAGTAGGTGGTCCGCTCGAAACTTTTTCTTACATTTCAGACATTCTACCATAGGCTCTTGAAAGGCTTTCACATGGCCAGATGCTTCAAACACTTTTGCCGGCGTTACAATAGAAGACTCCATTTCGAGGATGTTAAGAGGTTTGATGAAGAAATCTCTGAATTTTGCTTCTATTCTTTGTTTAAGCAGTGAGCCTAGGGGTCCATATGTATAGAAACCGCTGACGCCGCCGTAAATCTCGTAGGAAGGCCAAAAGAAACCTCGGCGTCTGGCGAGCTCGCTGATAATTTCGTACTTATCAGGTTTCTGCATTAAGCTTCAAATCCCCCTTTATCCGTCGTTATTTGCAGCTATAATGTATTTCTTCATAATAAAACAAACGTACAGTTTTTGGAAATTTCTCCATGTCACTTCATTAACTTCTTTTCAAGTTTCATTATCGTATCAAGTTTCCTCTTCATTTCCTGCTTTAGATGCACTATTGTCTTCGTGGGCGTTGGATCAATACCTCTCAACAACGCCAAGTATATACTTGCAAAATCACCTATGTACATGGTTGAAAGCATTTTTGCCAGCTTCTGTTTGCCAACAGCTTGAATTTCCAAAATATTGTGAACCTTTTTAGATGTGATTTGTTTTGTTATTTCAATTCTTTTTCTGATTTCGGGTGGCTCTTTTGGGTCTCGGATGAGTATTATAGAGAAGTTTTTTGTGAAGTTTTCAGGTGCTGCCCATCCGACAACTTCATTGTGGTTAAGTTCCGAAAATGTATCGAACTTACTTGGAACTTTGCTGTTTTCATTAAATTGACATTTTAGGCGTCGTGCTACGGCGCTGTATTGTCTGAATCCGTAAATTATCGGAATGGTGCCTTCTATTCGCAAAGCAAGTTTTTTTGCTCTGTTGTCTTTCAGAGGAATTCGAAGCTTGCTTTCTTCGCTGATTTTTTGCAAAACATGCAAAGCCTCTTCAATTTCTTCCTTCGCTTTTTTGACAATATGTAATTTTTCCATCAACACTACAAGTGGAAAGAAAGTGTAAGCAATTGCAGCACGTGGAGGAAGGCCAGGAGGTATGGAAATGTGGGGAATTTTTAGTTTTTGTGAAAATGCTTGAAGGTGTCCTCCAGAGGATATCGTTATGACCATGCAGTGCCGCTTTACGGCTTCTAGGAAGGCGCTTAGGGTTTCTTCGGTTTCTCCCGAGTAACTGACGGCAATCACCAGGCTGTTTCCATTGGCGTATGCAGGTAAGACGTAGTCTCTGCAAATTTCAATGGGAATTAAAGCTCTGTCACGTAGCCAGTCTTTGAGTAGTTCTCCGCCTATGGCTGAGCCGCCCATTCCGGCGACAATGACGTTTTTGGGTGTCTTGTATGGCATTTTCAGTTTTTCAGCTCGTTTGATGGCGTCTCTGCAGAAGTCTGGAGTCTTCTCGCATAGTTCAAGCATGTTGCTCTTGTCTATTGCCCTAACTTTGTCTGGTTGGTCTAGAACTGTAGGTTTTGGCATTACGTCATCAACTCACCGTATTTTCTGTGTCTAAGCTTTTAAAAGCAGAGGTAGCTTTAAGGAGAGACGTCATTTCTATTCTGTGGAAAGGAGAGTATAAGAATTGGTGTCTAATCGCGAGTTTTCGATGGCTATTCCTGCTTCACTGGTTTTTGACATTCCACATCTTAGGGAGAAAACTTTGAGAGTTGGAATGGTGGGGAGAGCCGCCGCAATTTTCGGTGTAGATGAAATTATTATTTTCTCAGATGTGCCAGAGAGGAACCAAAATCGAGAGTTTAACCTCATCGCTTCAATTCTTTCTTATATGGAGACGCCGCAGTACTTGCGGAAGCAATTGTTCAAAATAAAGCCGGAGTTAAGATTTGCGGGGGTGTTGCCGCCTCTTCGTACGCCGCATCATCCTTTGCAGAATCGTGTGAAAGACTTGGTTGATGGTGAATATCGCGAAGGTGCAGTTATAGCTCATACGCAGGATGGGACTCTTGTGGATGTAGGTGTTGAACGACACGCCTTGATACGGAACAAGAAAATGCAGATTAACACACGTGTCACAGTAAGGATAAGAAAAACAAAGCGGCTGTTGGGAGCGGATGTTGTAAACCGCAGCGAAATCGCAGAGTATTGGGGATACAAAGTAACTCGTTCACGCTTGACGTTTGGAAAACTTTTGAAGAAAAATGCTTTCGATTTAGTTATAGCAACGTCTAAGTACGGAAAACCTTTCGTTGACATTTCGGAAGAGTTGACAAATCGCTGGAAGGCTTCTCGCAAAATCCTTGTGGCTTTTGGCGCGCCTACAAGAGGACTATACGAGATTGCTAAACAGGAGAACTTGAACTTGGACAACGTTGCTGATTTTGTGATAAACACAATCCCTAATCAAAATGTTGAAACCGTGCGCACCGAAGAAGCACTCCTCGTGACCTTGGGAATTCTGAACTACATGGTTGCTAAAGGTTAAAATCCCACCGCATTATATAGTGGCGCATGCAATTCGACATCGTGCTTCCATTAATCATCACCATTATCACAATAGCTACAGTTTGGCTGTATGAAAAGTTTGAAACTAGGATAAAGTCGCTTTTTGAAGAAAAAGAATTTCAGATTCGGGATGTTGTCTTTCTTGTAATCGCCATGGGAGTTATGGTTACAGTCATCGTGTTTGTTCCTCAGCAAGCCATCAAAGTTTTGTTTTTGACGGCTTACTCTTTCGTTCTGTTCCTTTTTACTTACGTTGCAACTGAGAAGTTGTATTTTGCCGTGTTGCCGCCCATTGTTTTTGTGGCACTATACCTTTTCTTTTGGGACATCATCTTACTTAACATATTTGCAGTAATTTTCGCTGTATTTATCTCAGTTTATCTTGGCGGTTTGTTTTCATGGACAACTGTCTTAGTTTTTGCTGGGTTGATTACTGTTATGGATTTCATCCAAGTTTTCGGAACAGGATTTATGGGCGAGGCTGCCGGCAAATTCATTAAACTTAAACTACCTGTACTAATCTATGTTCCCACTTTCCCTACAGAAAAGTGGATTGGCTTGGGGTTGGGAGACATATTTTTAGCTGGTTTACTTGCCATTCAAACTGCCCAGAAGTACAGCAGAAGGGCAGGAATCACATCTGCCATATCAGTAGGCTTCGCTTTCTTTCTCTTCGAAATTGCACTCTTCTATTACGAGTTTGCTAGCTTCTTCCCTGCCACTCTTGTAGTGGTTGGTGGATGGCTTCTAGGTCTAGGGCTACACCTCATTATTGAGCAAAAACGCGCTTCGTAACCTTTATAACTTGATGCTTGTATTGAACAAAGACGAGTGGAAATTATGGGGCATAGAAAGAAAAGTGCTCCAAAACGCGGTTCCTTAGCATATTTGCCTAGGGGACGTGCCGCTCGAGAAACTGGCAGAATACGCTACTGGCCTCCCACAACTGAAGGCCCTAAACTTCTCGGGTTTATGGGCTACAAAGCTGGAATGACCCACCTCTTTTACGTGGAAGACCATCCTCGCTCCCCAAATTTTGGAAAGGAAGTAAATCAGCCGAGCACAGTTATTGAAACTCCGCCAATTCTGATTTGTGGAGTCCGCGCTTATATCAAAACTGACTATGGTTTGAAAACATTCACAGAAGCTTGGATGAAAGATCCTCCGAAGGACTTGGAACGAATTTTCACTTTGCCAGATAATTTCGCCCCTGAGAACGGGTTAAAGAAGATTGAAGAAAACTTGGACAGCATTGTTGAGTTTCGCCTTTTAACGATTACTCAGCCTCGACTGACGAGTGTTCCGAAGAAGAAGCCAGAGCTTATGGAGATAAAGGTTGACGGGGCGTCGATAAAGGAGTTATTTGAGTATGCTCGGGGGTTGCTGGGTAAGACGGTGGGGGTTACTGAGGTTTTTAAGGAAGGTCAGCTTGTGGACGCGATTGCGATTTCTAAAGGGAAGGGGTTTCAAGGGCCCGTGAAGCGGTGGGGTATTAGGATTTTGTCTCGTAAGTCTAGGAAAATTAAGAGGGGTGTGGCGTGTATTGGGCCTTGGAGGCCGCCTCGAGTTTTATATACTGTTCCTAGGGCCGGGCAGATGGGGTATCATAAGAGAACTGAGTATAATAAGCGCATTTTAAAGATAGGAGTTGATGGTAAAGAAGTGACGCCTAGCGGTGGCTTCGTGAGATATGGAGTTGTAAAGAGTACGTTTCTTTTGTTGAAGGGGAGTGTGCCTGGTCCTCGGAAACGTTTGATTCGGCTTCGTGTTCCTGCGCGACCGTCTACGACAGTGCCTGTGGAGCCTCCGAAGATTGTTGAGATTTCTTTGGCGTCGCAGCAAGGGTAGATAATGAAGGTGTGATTTATGGGTAAGGTGACGTCGAAAGTTTTTGATTTGAAGGGGAAGGCTGTTGGGAAAGTTAAGCTTCCTAAGGTTTTCCGTACTCCTTTGCGCCCGGATGTCATTAAGCGGGCTGTCGTTGCTTTGCAGTCTCGTCGTTTTCAACCTCAGGGGAGGGATCCGATGGCAGGTAAGAGGACCACGGCTGAATCTCGGGGGGTTGGTTTAGGTATTGCTAGGGTTCCCAGGATGAAGGATAGAAATCGGGCTGCTTTTGGTGTGAGTATTGTTGGGGGTCATCGTGCTAATCCTCCTCGTTCGGAGAAGAGGATTGTAAAGAGGATTCCGCGGAAGGAGATGGGATTAGCTTTGCGTTCTGCAGTTGCCGCCACAGGTGCGAAGGATGTTGTTACTGGTAGAGGGCATTTGGTTGATGATGTTCGGGATTTTCCGTTGGTAGTGGTTGATGATGTGGAAGACTTGCGGCGCACGAAGGATGTGGAGGGGGTTCTTTTGGAGTTGGGTGTTTGGGCTGATGTTTTTCGGGTGAAGGAGAGCAGGAGTGTGCGGGCTGGACGGGGGAAGACACGTGGGCGAAGGTATAAGCAGGCTGTTGGTCCTTTGATTGTCGTGGTTGAGAATAAAGGGATTGTTGAGGCTGGGCGGAATTTGCCAGGCGTTGATGTTGTGTTAGTTGAGGGGTTGAATGTGGAGTTGCTGGCGCCTGGGACCCATGCTGGTAGGCTTACGGTGTGGAGTAACTCGGCTTTGGAGAGACTTGGCGAGAAGTTGGGGGAGGTTGCGTAATTTTGGACCCATACGATGTTGTTTTGTATCCGTTGATGACTGAAGTTGCTAGCAGACTGCTTGAGACAGAGAATAAGTTGATTTTCATGGTTAATTTGAAGGCGTCGAAAGTGGATATTAGGAAAGCAGTTGAGGAGTTATATGAAGTGGGGGTAAAGAAAGTTAATGTTCTTATTACGCCTCGGGGAGAGAAAAAGGCGTTTGTCAAGCTACACCCAGACTATAAGGCTGTGGACGTGGCAATAAAACTGGGAATCCTCTAGTCTCTGTGCTTCCTCCGAAAAACTAATAGTGCCTACATGCACACGCGAAAAGTTAAGACAGGCGACAACAACTAGTTTTTACCAATCAAAATCTGCTAATAGACTGTCAAAGACCTGCACCAACATGTCTCAATAAGGAGAGGATACGTATGAATAGCGCCCCTGTTATTCAGATTTTACCTAGTTGCAAGTCGATCCGAAGCATGTATATGGAACATCCTCATGAGTAAGAAAGTCTCAGAACATGCCAACAAGCATTTTTCGCGTTCCATATGCGCATATATAGAAGCCAACGGCCCTCAAAAAACACATAGACAATCTTTTAAAACATGACATCCTTAAAATAATCCCTCAATACAAAAAAGGAGAAAAAACAAACATGGTAAAAGTGAATGATACAGAAGTCCCAGAAGGACTATACTATACAAAAGACTACGAATGGGTGAAAATCGAAGATAGCAAAGCACGCATAGGCGTAACAGACTACGCCCAAAAACAATTGCGCGAGATCGTCTACGCGGAACTACCCGCACAAGGCGACACAATAACGCAAAACGAACCCTTCGGCACAGTAGAATCCGTCAAAGCAGTGTCAGACCTCATAGCACCCTTAAGCGGCACAATCGAACAAGTAAACACAGAAGTGCAAAACCGTCCAGAACTCCTGAATGAAGACCCTTACGGCAAAGGTTGGCTACTTGTGATAACCCCCTCCAACATGGACGAACTAAAAAACATAATGGACTATGCCCAAGCAGTAGAATGGCACAAAAGCCTTTAGAAGAAGGTTAGACAGTGCCCCGAAAAATAGTCATCATCGGCGCTAACGCTGCCGGCGTTGATGCAGCCTCAGCCGCTAGAAAAACTGACCGCACCGCCGAAATTACACTCATAAACAAAGAAAAACACAGCGGATATTCCCGCTGCGGCCTACCCTTCGTCATCGGCGGCCACATACCAAACTTCAACAACCTCATAGTCTTCCCCCCAAGCTTCTACCAAATGATGAAACTAAACCTAAAAACAGAAACAACAGCCACAAACATCAACCCCACAAACAAAACAATCGACACAACCGACAAAACAGGCAACACTGAAACAATACCCTACGACAGCCTAATCCTCGCCATAGGCGCCTACTCCTTCATCCCTCCAATAAAAGGCAGAGAAAAACAAGCCGTCTACTCTCTTCGCACAATAGAAGATGGCCAACAAATCGATCAAGCAATAAGAAATGGAGCAAGAAACGCTGCTGTCATCGGTGCCGGACTAATTGGCTTAGAGACAGCCATAGCCTTAAAGGAAAGAGGAGTAAACACGACGGTGATAGAACTTTTACCCCAAGTTCTGCCTGTCATGCTGGACAAAGAAATGGCGAAACTTGTCCACGAAATGCTTGAACAAAAAGGATTAAGGATAATCGTGGGAAAAGGCGTCGACGAAATTCTTGGGGCAGAAAAAGTGGTAGCCATTTCAGTCGCAGGCGAACAAATCCCAGTGGACACGGTTGTAGTCGCAACAGGAGTAAGAGCCAATACAGAGCTCGCAACAAATACAGGCATAGCTACAGGCGAAACACGGGCCATAAAAACAAACGCAAGAATGGAAACAAATATTAAAGACATCTACGCCGCAGGCGACTGCGCCGAAAGCATCAATATAATCACCAAAAAACCTGTTTGTCCTCAACTAGGCACAGTAGCAGTAAGACATGCAAAAGTTGCGGGAATCAACGCTGCAGGGGGATACGCGCTGTTTATAGGAGCTCTCGGTTCAGCAGTGACGCAATTCTTCGACACGCAAATCGGCGTCACAGGCTTGACGGAATTCTTTGCAAGAAGAGAAGGAATGGAGACCGTGGCTGGAACAATCACTTCTAAGACAAGAGCAGATTATTATCCCGACGCTAAGCCAATAAAAGTGAAACTAATTGTTGAAAAAGAATCACAACGCATCATTGGAGGCCAAATCATAGCTGGAGAAGATACCACCCAACGCATAAACGCCCTATCCTTCGCCATGCAAAAACAGATGACTATCCGAGAACTAGCGAAAGCGGACACAGCATATGCACCGCCCTTGAACGAAACGTGGGAACCTATGGTCTTAGCCGCAGAAGTTGCACTGAGGAAACTCCGCTAGAAACATTGATTCCCCTCTTTTTCCCAAAACATGATACAGTAGGAAAATTAATATGGAAAGGGTATTTACAGTAATGCAAAAGTGTGAAACAATGGTGATTTAGGATGGCAATAAAAGTAGCTATAAACGGGTTTGGTAGAATTGGACGTTTGCTTTTTAGAGCTGCAACGGAAAGAAAAGCCAACATAGACTTTGTAGCATTAAACGACCTCGCACCCCCGAAAACCTTAGCGTACCTCCTCAAGAACGACTCAGTGCATGGACATCCCCCATTCGACGTAAAGGTTGAAGAAGACACGATAATCGTAGATGGCAAACCAATAAAAGTGTTATCAGAAAGAGACCCCGGCAAATTGCCCTGGAAAGATCTGGGCGTTTACTTGGCAGTTGAATCAACTGGCTTATTCACAGCCAGAGAAAAAGCTTCGCTGCACCTACAATCAGGCGCCAAGAAAGTTTTGATCTCTGCACCCGCCAAAAACCCCGATGTAACTGTGGTGTTGGGCGTGAACCACGAGAAGTATGACCATGCAAACCATAACATCATCTCAAATGCTTCATGCACGACAAACTGCGTCTCTCCAGTTGCCAAAGTATTGAACGACAACTTCGGCTTAAAGAAGGCGCTCATGACTACTGCCCACGCCTATACAAATGACCAAAGAATCCAAGATCTAGTTCATAGAAAACTCCGCAGGGGCAGAGCAGGAGCAGTATCAATCATACCTACAACAACGGGTGCCGCTGTGGCTGCCACAGTCGTGCTTCCAGAGCTTGCAGGAAGGATGAATGGTCTTGCTTTGAGGATTCCAGTGCCAAACGTCTCAATAGTTGACTTTACGGTATTACTAGAAAAGGAAACAACGGCAGAGGAGATTAACTCTGCATTTAAGGCAGCTGCAGAAGGACCGCTGAAGGGAATAATGGACTACACTGAAGAGCAGCTTGTGTCAGTCGATTTTAACCACAACCCGTACTCGGCAACAATCGATGCATTATCCACTATGGTAGTCGGCGGCAACTTGGCAAAGGTGCTTGCTTGGTACGACAATGAATGGGGCTTCTCCTGCCGCATGGTAGAACTCATCGAACTCATAGGTAAAAAAGCCGGCTTCTAAACAACGCAAAACATTCCCGAAAAATGCCCTTAGAGGCATTCGCCCTCTATTTTTTTGGTTGATAAAAAATGTCGAAAATCTTAACCATGAATAACTTCGACTTCAGAAACAAAACTGCTCTGGTAAGAGTGGACTTCAACTCTCCACTTGATCCCCAAACGAAGAAGGTCCTAGAAGACGTAAGGATTAGAGCACATGGAGAAACAACAATTAAAGAACTTGCCCAGAAAGGCGCAAAAGTAGTGGTGCTAGCTCATCAAGGAAGACCTGGAGAAACCGACTTCATCCCGCTTGAGCAACATGCAAAGATCCTGAGCAAGATACTGAATAAGCCCGTCAAGTACGTGGATGACCTTTTTGGAGAGAAAGCTAAGAATGCCATAAAAGAATTGAAAAACGGAGAAATTCTGGTTCTAAAAAACGTTAGAACATACCCCGAAGAACGAAATAAGGAAACCCCTGAAAAACACGCAAAAACAGATTTTGTAAAAACGCTGGCACCGCTATCTGACGTGTTCATCAACGACGCCTTTGCAGCTGCCCACCGCTCCCACGTTTCCATCGTGGGCTTCACAGCTGTTCTACCTAGTGTTGCGGGACGAATCATGGAGAGAGAACTCAATGCCTTAAGCAAAGCCCTTGAATCGCCAGAGAGACCTTGCATCTACATTTTGGGCGGTGCCAAGGCAGACGATGCCCTTAGAATTTCGAAGTACGTATTGGATAACAACATCGCTGACAACGTTTTAACAGGTGGTGTGGCGGGGCATCTATTCCTATCTGCAAAAGGCTTAGGCCTTGGAAAACCAAACATAAAGTTTCTCAAAAAGAAAGAATTACTAGGCTTCGTCTCTGGCATTAAAGAATTGATAAGAAGCTATCCAGACCAAGTTAAAACGCCTTTTGACCTAGCCTTAGATGTAGATGGTAAACGGGAAGAAATAGCCGTAGAAAAACTTCCGACAAACTATCCAATATACGACATTGGAACGAAAACCATTCAGCACTATGGAGAAATTATACGAAAAGCCAAGTCTATCGTTGTCAGCGGGCCTATGGGAATTTTCGAAAACAAAGAATTCATGAAGGGAACTAGGGAAATCCTAGAAGCTGTAGCAGACTCGAAAGCCTTCTCTCTTGTTGGAGGAGGTCACACAGTAGCGGCAGTTGAACAGTTGGGGCTTGAAAAGAAAATGGGTTACATAAGCACAGCTGGTGGAGCGTTAATAGAGTTTCTAATGGGTGAAAAACTGCCTGGGGTGGCTGCTTTAGAAGCCGCCGCAAAAAGGCAACTCTAACTTCCTTTTTTTTTATTGAAGAATTTGGGGAATGGCTGCGGTAATACCGTTTATCACGAACTGTATGGCGATTGCTAGAACGATTATGGCCATTAATTGATTAACTGCACGTAGCCCTTCGTCGGATACAAGTTTTGAAATTTTTGAGGCGTACCTCATACCGAGATACAGTACTAATATTCCAACCGCGATTCCGACAAACACCAGAAATGTGTGTAGCAGTGTTTCAGCTTGAGAACTGAGGAGTATCACAGTTGTGATTGTGCCGGGACCAGCTGTAAGCGGAAAGGCTAATGGAACGATGGCAATGTTCTCTCGTTCTGCCTCTGAGTATTCTTTTCCTTTTGGATGGAGTATGCGGATTGCAACTGAAACCAACAGGATTCCGCCTGCGATTTGGAACGCTGCTATTGTTATGTTGAAAATCGAGAATAGCA
This sequence comes from Candidatus Bathyarchaeota archaeon, assembly GCA_023131225.1. Lineage (NCBI taxonomy): Archaea > Thermoproteati > Candidatus Bathyarchaeota > Candidatus Bathyarchaeota archaeon. The sequence goes on from JAGLZW010000020.1 coordinate 82,346, forward strand.
GTTGTCCTGTTAAGGCGAAGAACACTAAGACCCAGAAAGAAACGCTAATAGATTGTCTGACAATTTGGCGTTTTTCACTTTCGTTTAAATCCTTTGCAAGAGTAATGTAGGCTACGATGGTGCTGGCGGGTTCAATCACAGCCGTAATCGAGGTAATCGCTAGAATGACAAACTCTAGTGAGCCAATCATAATGTTTGAAACCTCGTAAGGTTCCTATAGGTGTTCTTCATATCCTTCGATAGTGCAGTGCTTTTTAAGGTATTCCTCCAGTTTGTGTCCCAACACTTGTTTTAGCAAGTTCATTCGTATTTTTAGGTATTCGCCTTGAAGGATGTCGAAGTGAAAGCCGTCCCATTTTCGTCCATTAACGAAAGCTGCTTGCCTCACTACTCCACCTTTTTTGAAACCGCATGCTTTCAAAGCCTTGTGAGCACGGTGATTGTATTCTACGCTCCATGCTTCGCACCGTTCCATGTTCAGTTGGTTGAAGGACATTTCCATCAGAGCTACGGTAATTTGTTTACCCAAACCTTTTCCCCATAATTCTTTCTTGCCAATGTATATTCCAATGTCTGCGGTCTTTACGTTGCCCCATTCTTCTCGTCGTATACGAGCAATCCCAACAGACTCTTTTGAATCAATGAGTTCAACGATAAGGTGAAGCTGTTTCTCGTCTTTGACCCACTCTTCGTATTGTTTCTCCAGCTGAGCCATATTTACGAAGTTCAATGGGTTACTTCGTGAGTACATTATTAGTTCAGAATCGTTTTCCCACGCGTGCAGCAGCTTCAAATCTTCTCTTTCAGTAGGTCTAAACCTAAGGTTTCCAAACTCAAACATACAGACTCACTACCCGAATCCACAACGCTTTAGGCACTGCAAATTATTAACTTTAGTTATGATACGGTGGTCAGAGCCAGTTTCCAACAAGTACTTTTTAAGACTTTATTTCAGGTCTTTGAGAGACTAACTTTTCTAAGCTTCTTGCGAAGTCTGTTTCTAACAGTTTATTTACATCCCCTATAGAGTTCTCTAGCTCATAGTCAAATTTTATCTTCCCTAAAAAGGACACCTTGAACTCTTCAACATTTTCACGGATGAACGATGAATCGGTCATCTTCATGTTCTCCACAACACCAATGATAGGCACATTCAAATCCCTCAGTAACCTAATCAATTTTCTCACTGTTTCAAATGCCACTTTAGATGAAGTCGTAACCACGAGAAAGTTGATGCCTTTGACGAGTCTTATCATATCTAATGTCGCATCTCCGATGCCAGGAGGCATATCAATCACTAGGAAATCCAACGAGCCCCACTGAGTGATAGCCAGCAACTCTATTATTGCGTTAGAGATGTCGGCGCCTCTCAAAGGCGTCGGATCATCACCGGAGTAATAGATGATCGACATGTACATTAAACCGTGAGCCACAGGCGGGACAATTCCCTTTTCCTCTTTCGGGTACAACCCCTCAATTTTCAGTATTACATGGGTAGACGGGCTGGAGAAATCCAAGTCTAGCAGACCCACTTTGCAGCCGCTTCTTGAAAGAGTAAGCGCTAGAGTAGATGCGATTAAGCTCTTACCTACTCCTCCTTTGCCACTTGACACTGCTATTATCTTCCCTATCTTTGCCAATCTTTTGTCAATTATGTTTAACCTGGGATCAACCATGGCTACTTCACTCCTTTTATGGAGCCTAACCAAATTCCACGCCCCATGGATATTTCAAAGTCTGGGCTGCCACATTTATGACATTTCAGGTATGTGTGAGCGATTTCAGGAATGAAGTGAATTGCTTCTGAGACATCTTCGCTCAGGTTTTCCGCGCTAAAACTCCATTGATGCCCACAAACTTTGCATTTCAATTCAGCTTTTATAGTTTCAAAATTGAACTTTGCGTTTTTGAGAAGGGGCGAATGGAGTTGAGAGAGAGCAAACTCGAAAATCTCTTGATCTATCTGTTGTAGTTCGCCAATCTTGATTTTGACTTCAGTAATATCTTTAAGGCCTTCTTCTCCGGCTATTTTAAGAATTGTGGAAACCACTGCTTCTGCTAAAGCCCATTCATGCATACTGAAACCTCAGACTAGTTGTGTCTAAAAGTATTGTAACTTTATGCGCAATTGAAACTTTTGGTCAGTTGGGTTTATCTCAGATTTTTATTTGCTGCCATTCATATTTGGTTAGCACGTCTGTTCTAAATCGCACAAAAACTGGACAAAAAAGGCTTCACTAGCATCTTCGAGCAGGCGCGTTTATATTGAAAAGATGTTCAACCTCACTTCTTCTACGCCCCTCATGGCTTTCAACTTTTCTGCCAACCATTTTATTTCCTTAGCCTCACCTTTCACTGCAATTGTCTCTAAACATTTCTCTTTGCTTAAATGGACGTGCATCGTAGCACAAATTACAGATTCGAAGTGGTGTTGGATGTTGGTTAAATCGGATTCTAACTTTCTTGTTTCATGGTCGTATATCAGAGTTATTGACCCTGCCTTTGTTCCTTTTACGTCTGCAAGCCATTTCTGTTCATTAACAAAGGTGCGAACTGTGTCCTGAATTGCTTTAGACCGACTTCCGTAGCCTATATCTCTTATTATTCTGTCAAAATCAGAAAGAAGCTCAGACGGAAAAGTGACACCAACACGAACAATTGTTCCCATATCTATTCACTACTCGATAATAGGTTTAGCATGTTTGCTTTTATTTCTTAATATCTTTTGCTTCATCAGCGCTTGACACGGAAAGTGATTAAAACAGTTTGAGATAATTAAGTGGTCTTCGAAGAAACCAAAAATATCGAAATCATGCTTCTTCTGCTTCTTAGATACCTTGTCTCCCCGAATTTAAAGAGGAATCACATGATTAGAAATCTTCTGTTTTTTTTTAATTTAATGCGAAAAAGCAGGTTTTGGTAGCGGGGAGTAGATTTGAACTACTGATCTCTGGGTTATGAGCCCAGCGGGTTAAACCTGGCTACCCCACCCCGCTTCACTTTTCAAGTTTGATATCATAGCATGCTTTAAATGTTTTGAGGTATCATTGCCTGCGAAAAACATTATAACATCTGCCATGTTTGTTTTAGCTGTGCATCGATTTGCAAAACTCGTATATCCATCAACGATTTCATCCAAAACTTGACAAGCCCATCTTCGTAGAAGGGCTTCCAGGATTTGGAGATGTAGGAAAGATTGCGGCACAATTGCTAATTCAATTTAGTGAAGCTAAACTGTTTGCAGAATATTATTCACCATTTTTCCCAGATTACGTCACCATTAGCGGCGATGGGATTTGTAGTCCTCCACGTTACGAGTTTTATGCACCTCTATCTAGAGAAAAGTTGAATGCCGTCGTTTTAACTGGAAATTTGCAGCCACCGCTGGATAATGTCGTGGCTCACTATAAAATATGCGAAGAACTTCTAGATTTCGCCCAGAAGTTGGGCTGTAAATTTGTGGTAACTATTGGCGGCGTGCCTGTTTCAACTGAGAGGAAAGAAGTTTTTGTGGCAGCTACATCAAACGAGTTGGCTGCAAAAGTTATGGAAGAGGGCGGCATAATTTATGGGAAGGGGCGAATTTTGGGGGCTACTGGGTTGCTACTCGGGTTAGCTAAGGAGCGGGGGATTGATGGAATTTGTCTTTTAGGTGCGACTGAGGGGTTGCAGTCAGATAAGGATGCAGGGTTTGCGGCATTCAACTTGTTAACGAAGATTCTGGGGACAGGAAATAAGCTGGGGCAGTAGAAAAGAAAAAGGTTAATAGTGAAGTCTTAACGTATGTTTCACGAATGGAGGATACTTGCTTGGTGAAAGCTATTAGCAGGTTTGCGAGGAAAGAAGTCAAGCAAATGTTGCATGTTGTTTTAGCTGCACTACTGTGTTTTGTTGGCCCGACATATCTTGTAGCTGCGGTGAGCAAAATTATTCCTCAAATATATGCAATGGCTTTGGGTCTTGTCTGTTTCCTGATTGGAATTGTTCTTGTGCTTAAACTAGTTAAAGAATGAATTAGAAATTAGCCATATTTCGGGAATCAAAGAAGAACAGCGTTTTGTCGGCAAAACTACAATGCCTTTTTCACATTAGTTCTACTTTGGAATCGTTATTAGCCTCTGAAGCATGCATATTGCAGAGTTCTTCCAAGTCTTCTTTTCTAGGACTCTTTCCTTTCTCGCACAAATAGCAACAGCAGGGTTGCCAAACATGTTGAAATGAAAGAAAAGTAGAACATTGTATACATTCCGAAATTGACCCACAAAATTCCAGCGATTACAGAAGCCGGTAGGGCAAATAACCCCACGACAAGTTGGTAAGCGCCTAGTACACTTGCCCTATATTTTTCAGGTGCAAGCTCAGAAACGAAAGCTCTCTGGACAGGTTCAGCAGCAGCCATATGTAAACCGTACAAAACAAACAATAGCACTATTCCTGCCAAGGAACGGACATAAACGAATCCCCAGCACAGTGTTCCCCAAAAAACATAGGATAAGAGCAAAACTGCTTTTCTACCTACTATGTCGGCAAGTTTTCCGAAAGGCAGTGACATGAGAGAAGCAACTACTGTGAAAATAAAATAGAAAACTGCGATGCTGGGGAGTTCAAAAAGGGCGAATGGAATTTCGAAACCTAGAAAGTCCGTGTAAATAAGTAGGAAAGAATAGCTGAAGGCGCCTAGAGTGAAGATGGCGTTTAGGAAGAGGAATAGTTTGAGGTTGCGTGTTAGATCTCTCAGTGAGAGACCCTTGAAAAGTTTTTCAGTTTTTCTGTCTTTGATGAAAGTGAGGATAAGCAAGGCGCTGATTAGGGATGGTACTGATGCGAGCAAAAATAGATTTGTGTAGCCTAGAAGGTTGAATAACAAGATGGAGATGATTATGCCGCAAACGGCGCCTGAGTTATCCATGGCTCTCAATAGGCCAAAGTTTCTTCCGCGGTTTTTTGCAGTTGACATGTCTGCGATTATTGCGTCGCGTGGTGCTCCTCTGATTTTTCCGAATCTATCTAGGATGCGGTATGGGATTAGGTGTTGCCACGTGGTGGATAGGGCGTAGCCTATTCTTGATGTTGAGCCGAATAGGTATCCCGTCCAGATGAAGATTTTTCTTTTTCCTAGGCGGTCGGAGACGTATCCTGAGAGTGCTTGTGAGATGGAGGCTATGGCGTTGCCTAGGCCGTCGATTAATCCTAGAATGGCTATGTTTCCGCCTGAGAGAAGTATGACGTATTTTGGCCAGATAGGGTATATCATGTCTGAGCCTAAGTCGTTTAGGAAAGAGGCTAGTGAGAACACTGTCAGGAATCTTCTGCTCTTTTCTTTCGTTTTGTCTTTCATTGTTGTGCCTGTCTTTTTGGAGATTGATTGTGCTTTTAAGTGTTGTAGGTTCAGATTGATTGCTTTGAAGTGGCATTAGCTTTTTAAGTGATAGAGGATTCTATGGGGCTTGATTGGTGAATGTGGGTTTGAGTTTTGCTGTTGTGGCAGAGAATCTTGTCAAAGTTTTTGGTAGTATTAGAGCTTTGGATGGTTTGAGTTTTGAAATCAAACGTGGCGAGATTTATGGACTTATTGGCCCTAATGGTGCCGGGAAAACTACGGCGCTTAGAATTATCTCTACATTAATCATGCCATCCTCTGGTTCAGCGAAAGTATACGATTACGATGTGGTTAGGGAGGCTTCAGAGGTTCGTAGGCTCATAGCTTATCTTCCGGAAGAAGCAGGAGCTTACAAGAATCTTTCTGGAGAAGAGTATCTGAGGTTTATGGCAAGGTTTAGCTCAGAAAACAACGAAGCTCTTGAGGAGACTGTTAGAAGCGCTGCTGTGATTTCTGGGCTTGGTGATCGCCTGCGCGATAAGGTGAAGACTTATAGTAAAGGTATGAAACGTCGACTTCTCGTAGCTAGGGCGCTTATGACAAAGCCGAAGTTGGCGGTGTTGGATGAACCGACGAGTGGGTTGGATGTTCTTCATTCGGTTCATGTCAGAGATACCATTAAGCAATATGTAAAAAGGCACAACGTTGCCGTTTTGCTCTCAAGCCACAACATGTTGGAGGTCGAATATTTGTGTGAAAGAGTTGCCTTGATTAATCAAGGAAGAATTGTGGCAGAGGGCACTCCAGAAGAGCTAAAGTCAGAGAATAATGTTGAGAATTTGGAAGAGGCTTTCGCGAAGGTGGTTGATCTTGCTTAAAGGCTTAGGAAATGTTGTTGTAAAAGAACTCAAAGAACTGCTGCGCGATCCGAAAATTCTAATTGGAATGATTGTTTTCCCACTTGTGATGCTCCCAATCATGGGATTTGTTATGAGAGGATCTATAGAATCAACAGAAGAGCGCCTTCAAAGCCTCCAAGTAGGTCTTGTAGATTTTGACCACGGCGTCATCGCTAAGAACTTGACAAATTTCCTAAATAGCTCTTCTACAATGACAATCATCAACATCAACGCTTCAAACGTGGATGAAGCCGTAGAGATTTTGCAAACAGAGACAAATGCAACCGACCTCATTGTGGTTCCTTCAGGATTCACCGAAAATGTGTCGAAGGGAGATCCAAAAAACTATCCCGTCACCATTGAAGTTTACAGTGTTTTTACTGGCAGTGGCGGAATCGCTGAGACGGCGAGTTCCTCAGTTGTCAGTGGGTATTTGGAGGCCTTCAAAAGGCAGTTGGCGCCCAATCCATTTCAAACGGCATCAAAGTCAATTATTAAAGGTAAACCTACAGATGTCCCGCCTGGCGTGCTCTTCAGCATAATGTACTCGCAAGTTTTCGCTTTGCCTATTACCATAAGTATATTGCTTGTTTTTTCTATGCAAATTGCTGCAACTTCCGTGGCATCGGAAAAGGAAGAGAAGACTCTTGAAACGCTGTTAAGTCTGCCTATAAGCCGTTTTACTATATTGTTTGGAAAGCTCGCAGGATCAACTATCGTGGCAGCTGTAGGCGCTATCGCCATCATTATAGGGTTTAACTATTACATGGGGTCCTTCATGGTTATGGGCGACATGGGTGTTTCAGTAGACCTTGCAGCTATTGGTTTGGCTCCAACTCCTCTGGGATACCTGATTCTAGGAGCTTCGGTTTTCATGTCTCTCCTTTCAGCTCTTGCTTTAGCGATAATTATATCGGCTTTTGCAGAGGATGTTCGAGGTGCGCAGTCAGTCGTCGGCTATCTTAATGTCATTATTATGCTACCCATGTTCATCATCATGTTTGCTGACTTCAATTCTCTACCTTTAGTAGCCAGGATCGTTCTGCTTGCCATTCCGTATACTCATCCAATGCTAGCAGCACAGGCTACTCTCACTGGAAACTATTTAACTGCGGTTTTTGGTGTTGTCTACGTTGCAATATTCACGGTTGCCTTGCTTTACATAGCTGCAAAACTGTTTGCCACAGAAAAGATTTTGACTGCAAAGTTGAAGTTCAGAGGTTTAAGGCTTGGAAAGAAGAAAAGCTAGCATCCAAGGTTCAAACTTTAAGCCCCCCCAAAATTAACGCTGCGCTGAGCCATGCCACCCAACACTGACATGCAGAAGCATTCCACTGATTACAGGGCAGTTACTGAGGAGCATATGGGACATAAAAGGGCATAGGGGTTTGAGTTATCATTATTGTTATAATAGTATACGTATGTGCGTATTTTTTTTAGGATGCAGGAAGGGAAAATAGGGCTTGCATAGGGAAAAGAGGCTTCATGCATAACGTTTTTGCGCACGCATAAATATTTCACTTTGAATACCTTTTAGTGCACTGAAATGGAGTTGATGAGAGTGGCATTCAAAAGAGGTTTTTTTCTGGCTCATGCTTCTGATGCTGATCCAGAGAAGAATATATGTGTTGTCAAGACTTCAAAGTGTAAACTCTTTGTGGTTGTGGTCAAGAGTCAAAAACAAGCAGTTGAAGTGTGCAGAAACCTTGTCAGAAAAGAAAAAGTCGATTCCTTCATACTCTGTCCTGGATTTTTCCATAAAGAAGTTGCATAGATCTCAGAAGTTGTCGGAGGGAATATTGGAGTTTTTGTTGCGAGAGGAGATGGTCCAAGTAACAGAGCTTCATCAAAGGTAAAATAAAGAAAAGGCTATAGAGGTATGCATACGACGATACCAAAATGCGAAGAAAGTGGAGGCAAGATTTGTTATACATAGTCCGATAGTCAGCCAAAACCACCATTGATTCCAAATATCGCGAGCATATGTGAATGGCCCCAACGCAAATAAAAGGCAAAGCAACTAAAGCTTAGGATGCATGTGTAGTTATGGAACATATTGAAATAGCTATTGTTGGTGGTGGACCTGCTGGTGCCTTCTGCGCATACAATCTGGCGAAACATGGTAGTTACCCATCAATCTTTGACGCCTCTCACCCTCGCGAAAAACCTTGTGGTGGAAGGGTTTCTCCTTTTGCGCTTAGAAAATTTCCAATATTGCATAATGTTCCAAAATCAAAAATCTATGTTAATAGATGTTGTTTAGTTTCTCCTAAAGGAGCGAAAGCTCCCGTTTTCGGGAAGATTGGAATGAATATCTCGAGAATGCAATTAGACAGATTTCTTCTGGATACAGCAATAGATGCAGGGTCAGTACATATAAAGGAAAGAGTTTTGACCATCACAAGAGAAGATACAAATTGGGTATTGGCAACTAAAAGAAGGAAAATTAGGTCAAAGTTTCTGATTGGAGCAGACGGCGTTAACTCTACAGTGCGAAGGAAAATTCTAGGTCGTATACCTCCTGAGAATCTAGGAATATGCTTTGGTTATTTTGTGACAGGACGTAAGCCTATGTTGATAAAATACCTAGAAGATATCCCTGGTTTCATATGGTCTTTCCCAAGAGAAGACCATACAAGCATAGGAATAGGAAGCGATTTTAGGTATGGAAAGTGCTTAAAACCAGTTTTGAATCGATTTACTAGGGTTCATTATCGTGGTTTAAAAATCATTTCTGAATGGGCAGCAACTATACCCTCCGTAAAAGATCCGGGGTTCTTAAGACTTCCCTGTGCAGGTGATAATTGGGGGCTAATTGGTGATGCTGCGGGTCATGTTGATCCTATTACTGGCGAGGGTATACTTTATGCTTTATGGGATGGCGAATTGCTTGCGAGAGCATTAGAAAAGGGTGATATTGCTCTTTTCGATACTTTTTGGAGGACCGAGTATGGGCAAAACTTGATAGCAGCAATAAAGCTAAGAGATCTGTTGTACAACACTCATGTTCTTGAGATATCGGTTAGATTAGCTGCTGGTAGTAGATCCCATGGCAAGATAATATGTGATATAATAAATCATGAATTAGAGCATCAAATGTTTTATAAAAGAATACTTCATGAATTACCAAAAATCCTATCTGAATATGTTCGTAACATTATAACATCGAGTTGACGCGCGTACATGCGGCCCAGTAATATATGCGAGCGTGCGTAAACTTGGGTAGAGAGAAATAAGGTTTCGATATTTTCTTCGGATATTAGTAATTGTTGACATTTTGCTCTGGCTTGGTACTATTTACATAAGTGGCGCGTGCATGGGAGCGGGGCAACGTTGATTTTTGTATTTGCGAGTTTAAACTTTAAGAGACGCCGTAACTATCTTATTTTTTGAGGGCTGGTGAGCTGGCGGATGGCTCCGAGCTTACTGAAAGCTTGAGGAAACTCCGTCCACCGTGCAGACTTGCAATATCCGTTAAGGATGTAGGGCGAGAGTCCTGGCAACAGAACAGAAACGAAACGTCCATCCATGCGTGTGACGATGATGCATGATAAGTTGCTGAAGGATGCTGGATGTGAAGCGGTGAAACGGCTGTCCTGCAAGGTGAAAGGGCAAATAGACGCTTATGAGGACTGCATGAAGCGTGGGTAGCCCGATTAGCTGAATGCCATCTTTGAACAGAAGGCGGGTTACGACCAGCACACCAGCCCTAGAAGGTTGGGAACCTTTAAATATCTCTGCTGCACTAGTTTTTTGAGTTGAAATGCGGTTCTTTGAAGAGTTGCTGAAGTTAGATTCTGATTGGAGAACTTCTGAGTATGCTAGTGTCGAGATGTGGATTCGCAGGTTGCGTCGCAGAGGATCCGTCTCAACTTCAATGGCCTATTTCAAGTTGCTGGCTTGGTTTGTTAAGTTTACAGGACTTTCCCCTGACGCTTTTGTCAAGTTGCCAAAGGACGATGTGGCTTCTAAGGTTCAAAGCTTTTGTGACAGGTTTAGTGATGATGGTAAGAACAGCACGGCTTTGAATGCTATGAAGGCTTTGAAGAGTTTTTTGAAGGCTAACAAGTTTAAGCTCGAGGAGTTAGAACTTGACAGTTCCTACAGAATTATGAAGAGACCTGAATATGTGCCTAATAAGGAAGAAGTTTACAGAATGGCTACTGTTTGCGGCTTGAAGTGGAGGGCAATAATTTTGTGCCTTTTTCAATCTGGCTTGAGGAATAGTGCGTTAAGAGCTTTGACGTATGAAATGGTTAAGGATCAGCTGGAAAGCGAAGGATTTCCAATAAGAGTCCACATAACCAGTGAGCTTAGAAAGGTACTCCCAGATGCCTGCAAGGAAGGCGTGGATTACTGGACATTCTTCGGCGCTGAGGCAAGCGAGGCATTAAGACAATATGTGAATTGGAGAAGGGAAAAACGTGGAAAGACCGAAGAGGACGAGCTGCTGTTTCCTTCTGATTCAAGAAGCTTAAGCAAAGAGGATCGGCTGAAGAAGCCCATGGACCAATGGCATTTAACGAGGATTGTAAAGAAAGCTGCTCGGAGAGCAGGAATCAAGAAGTGGCATACCGTAAGAGCTCATAGTCTAAGGAAAACATTCAGATCTGTTCTAGACAGTGGGTATGTCGACGGGGGACAAATGGCTGAAGATGACAAAGAGTATCTGATGGGGCACAAGCTTCCAGGAGCCAAGGCGCCATATCACAACGCAAACGTAGACGTCCTAGCTCAGAGATATATGAAACTGAATTGGGCACACGTGCACACTTCTATCGAACAATTAAGAAAGAAACAAGTTGTAGACATGGCGAAGCTACTTGGGTTTTCAGACGAGAAAATAAAGAAAGTTGAAGAAGCCCTAGCCAAGTACGAAAAAGTAGACGAAGCACTTGAAGAGATCAAGAAGCTAAGCCTTCAACCCCACAAAGTACGCAATCAAAGAAATAGCCACGAAGACTGTGATGTTGAGGATAACTGCAAGAAGCATGAAGTCCAAGTAGTCAGAGGGGAGAAAAGGCTCGTCAGATCCTTAACTGACGGCTGGGATCTAGTGAAAGAATTGTCTGATGACCGTTTTGTATTAAAGAAAAGCTTTGACTAGCACGAACTTCTAAATGTCTAGTATATCGTGGAAAGTTCAGCAAATAGCAGACTTTTGCCTGCCAAATCATCAAAGCATGTGTTGGGTCAGTTTAGCCAGAGCCCACAAGATAGCAGGATGCGCCTTTATCTTTTCGTGGAAAATTCCTTTTTCATCGACTAAGTTTGGCTCAAATGCTTTAAGTTCAAAAAATTGGCTAATCGCCTTCACCTCATTTTTTGTTAGATTTGCGATTACTTCGTTGCTGAATTTTGTGGTTTTTTCCTTCATCTCGTTGAAGTTGTATTCCGCAAGTTTCCTTGTCTGCAACAAGTTTCTCAGGCTGGAGTCTATGGGAATTCCGCTGATTGTCTCCTCAATGTTAATCTCGTAGAGCCTTGGTTTTCTGCGCATTAGACTATCAATGATTGCGCATTTTCGGAATACTTCGGGGTCCATTTTCGTTGGCGTCATTTTGTAAACATCGAAGAGGTCTCTTGGTGTTCCTCGATAGAGAAGGGTGCACCATTTGTTCGCGAAGAGCTCCTCTTTTATTGGAGTTTTTATCGGGAATGTTTCCTGTGTGCCTACATGTTTGAAAGCTGCCAGTGTGTCCGTTTTGAGGATCGGGATTCTTCTCATGTATCCTGTCTCGATGGTGAAGTTATCCTTTGTTCCAAGAGTATTCGTGTATTTTACGGTGATTCTCGACAGCGGATAACTTGGGCTTATGGCTATGTTGGATTTTTCGTATCTTTGTCTGTAGAGTAGAGCTTTCATTCTCTCGTCAATTTCGCTTCTTACTTCTCCCCAGTCCTTCATGTCTAAGTGGCGGTAGTTTAGGTCCAAATCGGTGGAGAGACGTAGGATTTCCTTCGAGTAGATAAACGTGAAGGCTGTTCCGCCATAAAGGGAGAGGCGGTCCCTAAGGAATTTTATGGCTGAAATGTCTTCAAGGAAGTCAGAAATTCTACAGACTTTTTCTATTTCACGAACGTCAAAGCCATGTTTGAGTGCAAGCTCGTTAAAGTCATACTCTCTTTTCAATTTAGACGCCTCTAAGTTTTTCCTCAAAACCTTTTGGAATGTACAGATTCCATCTTCTGTTCAAGGCACCTTTCGCTCCGTATATCAGGTACCGTGGCGGCCTCGTAATCCGCTTCTCGACTTCATTCAATAAGTGGTTGTTTACGTGTTCATAGAATGGTGAACTCCTTTTTAGGAGTTCTAGGACGTAGCCAACTCGTCTAAACAAGATGTCACTTCTGCACTTGCCCAGCATGGTTAGTAGCTTTTGCGTGTCAATGCCTCCAAGGCCTTGTAGGCTTTTGATGCATTCTTCCCATCCTCCGGCATATTGAACCCTGTTGACACACTCGATGAATGTTCTCTCTTTGCTGCTAACCTTCAGGAGGCTTCCTTGGTAGTGTTTTTTCTCTACTTGTAGGGTAACATCTTCGACGAATACTGGTCTAAAGCTGAAACGTCTATACTGGAACGGGTCAAATCTGTCCTTTGCTTTCACACATACGCAGGCTTCATTGTAGAAAGAGCTCGCACATCCGTAGTACTCTAGTGCCGTGTGGAAGCCCAAATAGTATTCGTCTCTGATTTTGGAGGCAATTAAAAGTTTGTCTACTACATGTCTTTTTGGTTCTTCAAGAGGCGATAAAACTATGTATAATCCCCTTCGGACTCGTTGAAGCTTGCCGCTTTCAACCAGTCTGTTTACGTATTTGCGGTAAATGTATCTGCGGCTGGAAGTGGCTTTGATAATGCTTAAGGCTTTTTCTACGATGTCGTCAAAACTTACCACTTTCATCGATAGAAGAACATTGTATAATGCCTCAGTTTTTGTTGCCATGTTTTTTCACGCTTTTTAAAGTAGTTACCCATTTTATGGCATACCACATTAAAATATTTAAAAGTTGCCGCCTAGAAGAATTTGCAAAAATTAATGCTGTTACCCAAAAATTGGCATACTACATTAAAAAATCTGCAAGCGCTAGCATGTTAGTGGAGGCATTATGGTCGCAAGGTGCGAAGTGAGCGGACTCGTGAGAATGTTTGCATAACTTTGAAGGCGTTGTGTAGGTTTGCTGGAAAAAGGCCTGACGATTTGGTTAAGCTTACTCCTAAAGCAGCTTCTAGGCTTTTCTGAGGATAGAATAAAGAAGGTTGAAGAGACGTTAGCCAAGTATGAACGTGTGGATGAAGCGCTTGAAGAGATCAAGAAGCTAAGCCTTGAATCCCACAAAGAAAGCGACGAAAGAAACAGCGTGAATAATTATAATGGAAAAGGAAACTGCAGAAAAAGTGAAATCACAATAGTTCAAGGAGAACAAAAGCTAATTATATGAGTGAAGGTTGGAACCTTGTTAAAGAGCTGTCTAATGACCGGTTCATACTAAAGAATGGTTACAACTGATTCAATGTAAGCTTTTAAAATGTCGTTTATTTTGTGTCTCAATGCTCACAAAATAAGAGCATCTTCTCCATATCCAAGAGTCCTATTCAAAACTATGTCCTCCATACTTTCTCCGATTGTAAAGGAAATATGATGAAGTGTGAGGCTGTTGAAATCGAAAAAAACATCGCCGCAAATCCAAAGAGGTAAGCCAACCATTCTGGAGACAACAACCAAACAAAAAGCAATACTGAACCACCGACTAATCTCCATATGCCAAGCTGATTGCTCGAGAATGCTAGACGTCTAGACAGAATCACACTTGTTGCCAAGAACAGTGCACCTACACAGAATAGAACGATTCCGTGAGGCAGATATGGAAACACCCAAATTCCCGCGGGACCAGACGGAACACTCTCAAGAAAGCGGAAGAAATAGGAAAATACAGCTGTTGAGATTGGCAAAAGCATTCCAACAACACAGAGAACCATCCCGAATTCCCCGAGATATTTGCCACAAAGAAAGTGGTCTTCAAGTCGTTTTTCTCTGGCAGTAAGACCGATGAAGCCTAATGCCAAAAGAGAAACTGAGCATCCCCAAGTGAACAAAAATAACATGAGTGGTCCACCTTCGAAGAAGAAAATAGGGGAATGCGAGGAGAGATAGATTCTATGTGCATTAAGCGGGTGCACAAAGTTGTAAACAGTTATTAGCAAAACACTTGATGTGCCCAAAATCACGTAAGTAAGCAAGATCACTATCCTTTTCCTCATGTCATCCTTTAGTTCTCGCAAGACTCCAAGATGAGCAAATCCTGTGGCAGCCCAAAAGACAACAATCATCGCTATGAGCAACAGAGCGAAAACAGTGCTGACATAAAAATAGTTAAACAGCCTTAAAAGAAAACACGATACCCATAAGCCCAAACCTAAAAAGAAAGCAAGAAGAAACTCGCACAACATCCAGGTTTTAGAGACCACGAAAACCACATTCTTAAATTAAAGAGAATCGCCTAAAATGGTTTACTTATGGGAAATAGATATTATAAATTCAGTTCTATTCTACCATTTCATCATCTGCTCTCATGCCGTAGCCTTTAAGGATTTCATTGACATTGAATAGAACTTTCTTCCATAAACGATAATTAGCTTCCACCGTGTAGTGTTACGTGTTGGGTTTAAGGATGAAGCGAACGTTTTCAGGGATAATGGTTATTCTTCTCTTAACAAGCATGTTAGCCTTGGCTTTTAGTATTCAACCTGTAGGAGCGACTGCAACTATTTACATTAGGGCTGACGGAAGCGTTGACCCTGACACAGCACCTATTTCAAGCAGTGACAATATCACCTATACTTTCACTGACGATATTTATGATGAAATTGTGGTTGAGAGGGACGACATTGTGGTTGATGGGGCAGGCTACACTGTTCAAGG
>JAGLZW010000021.1 GCA_023131225.1 Candidatus Bathyarchaeota archaeon
AAACTAAAGGGCGTCCCCAACTCCGTCCCCCAACTCCGTCCCCTTTTTCCTCCTTAATTTCGCTAAATTAAGATATTCAGACTATAGTCTGTAGATTTATAATCTTCATTTGTGCAAAATAAAAACTTAGCCAAACAGGACAATATAAAAATGCCCCTTAACAGGTCACTGGAAAGTTCGTTCGGTCTGGTTTTACGCCGACTTCGCCAAAATTGCGGCTTCTCTCAAGAAAAGCTTGGCTTTGAAAGCGGATATCATCGTACCTATATTAGTTTGCTTGAGCGCGGACAAAAAAGCCCTTCGCTCCAGACCATCTTCAAATTGGCTAAAGCATTAGATGTGGAGCCGTCCGAAATAGTTGAACATGTTCAGGCTGTTACCAAACCTCGCTCAAGGAAAAAACGATAACACTAACAAGCGTCCAGCCATGAAAATTGTTGAAATACATGACGTTTTATTTGCAGGTTCTTTTCCACAATCTGAGGAATGGCTGACCGCCTGTGAACAAGTGGAAGAAGCAATATATGCAACTGATTGGCCCCATGGCTCCGGGAAATTCACAATCTATCCAGAAAGTGGTAAAAAACGAGGCCAAGGAAGTGGGGTGGTACCAATCAAAAAACCGTGCCTTGAACGACTCACGCAATTAGGATGGCTAACCGAAAAGCTCCCACCTCTTGAACAGGGCGTCATAAACCCTGGCGACCTCGATGCCCTTTTCCAGTGTAATATGGGATTCATAGGGTTTGAATGGGAAACAGGCAATATATCTTCAAGCCATAGAGCAATTAACAAGCTGCTTTTAACTATGCAAGTCGGTGGTTTAATTGGTGGGTTCCTTGTTGTTCCAAGCGATAAACTCAAGCTGTACCTGACAGACCGTATTGGAAATATTGGAGAACTTAGGCCTTACTTGCCGCTTTGGAGTTCAATACCGATCAAAGAGGGGGTATTGCGTATCACAGTTGTTGAGCATGATGCAACAAGTTATGATGTACCGCGGATCCCAAAGGGCACTGATGGAAGGGCTCTTCAGTGAGGGCTCAATTCCGGCGGAGCATCACAATGTATTCACGCCGCATTGTATTGGATATACCCGTAATGGGGCGGCTTATCATTTTGACCATTTGTAAGCTATGCTTTGAGCCAGTATCTACGAGTATTTCATGAAGGCCAGGTACTTCTTCGGGAGATACTTTCAAGGCTTTTCCCAACTGGTTGTTATTTGTCCCCACAATAATCGTACATAAACGACCTGAACGTAAAACGCGGGCACACTCTGAAAGCACCTTGTCCATATCCTCCTGATAAATCTCAAACTTCTCGGACAACCCACGTCCTCGAAGACCTATCATATCCTCCCGAAGCTTATCCGTTTCCACACCTAAGAAATTCAAATGGAAAGAATCGTTTTTCAGGTAATCTATCGCAAAACTGTATGGCGGAGAGAAAATAATGCCATCAACACTTGCATCCTCCATCGGAAGCGACCTGGCATCGCCTTCCAGGGCTTGCGTATGGGCGAGATCCGACTCCATACCTTTCAGGACATTCTGGATCTTTTCTGCAACAAAAAGGTAGCGTTCAAGAATGGCTTTGAACTGCTCCAGGGGAGACCTTCGGCCGCTTCTTTCTGAATATCCGGCACTATCCAGGTAGGCCAGCAAAAGGAAATTGTAAGTGTCCGAGGTCTCTCGCTCTTTACCTGTTAGCTGACCCCTTTTTTTCTTTATTACATATTCAGCGGCCGGCTCCATGATCGACATAAAGTCCTTGGATTTTCGGTTTCTGCGGATCTTTGTTCCACGAGCCGATTTTCCAACCTGTTTTTGAAAGTAGGCAAATACTTCCTCATAATTACTGAACGCCTTGAGTGATCGAGACAAAGACATGGTGAGTGCGTCAATCTTCGTCTGAGCCATAAACTTGCAGAATGAGCTCGCATCCACACCAATTGATCTGATTCCCATCAGACATGCCTCCACTAATACAGTACCAGATCCCATCATGGGGTCCAACACTGTATCACCCGGTTTGAGCCCCATAATGTTCATAAGAGCCTTGATCAATTGAGGATGGAATTTACCACGGTATGGGAACAGACCATGGGTTGCATAGCCGGTTCTGAACAAGTTTTTCTGAAAAAAAGACTTGAGCCTAGACGAGGAATGCTCAGGTAACTTCAGTGAGTCACCGGTGCACATGAGGAAATGACGGGTGTACGTGTCACCTATGCGGGCGAAATATCCTGCATTTCGTATGAGTTCTTCATCGTCAAGAAGCTGGTTCTCATAAAAAGCGAGTTCCAATTCATAAACATCATCCAAATACGGAACGAGCTGCCGTTCAGGAGGGAATAACTGTTGGGTTAAATCCTGTGAGAGGGCATCAACAACATTTGGGAGGGTCACGCGTCTAACCTCGTTTCAAACTTCGACATAATCTTCAGACTTGTGGGGACAGAGGTCCTCGGTCTGAAGTCTTTCAACTATAACATCGCAGCTTTCGATCTCAACACCTATCCAGTGTCGGCCAAGCCGCTCACACACATCATACGTTGTTCCGCTGCCACCAAAAGGATCAAGCACAACATCGCATTCTCGCGTAGACATTTGAACCACACGTTCAAGAAGCTTTGTGGATAACTGGTTGGCAGATCTCTTCCTGCTCTTGAATTTCCAGTGCCTCACCGGCGTTATGTCATTCCAGACATCTGTCAGGTTCACACCATTTGGGTTCATAGCACCCCTATGCCCGCCATAATCTTTGATTTCTCGGCCACAATGGCGGCAAACCTCTATTGGCGTTCGAACCCTCCTGAAGATCCTTGGTTTTCCCTTGGTGAAATACAGGAGGCTATAGTGGGAAGGATACAGTCGCCCAGGGATTGGCAAGGAGAGTTTTATGTTTACGGCGATCCAATGCCGAAAGGTCAATCCGGATTCGGTTAAGTGATTTCCAAGGATGATGTTCCATTTTGGCAGACTGTAGACAAAAATAGCACCGCCCGGTTTGAGCACTCGAATACAGTGATCCAGCCATTCCATGCACCATGAAATGTAATCCTCATCAGGACGATTATCGTTCACTTTTAAACCGTATTCCTTCGAAAGATTGAACGGAGGATCAGCAAATACAGTATCAATAGTCTCGTCACGGACATAAGGGAAAACCTGCAAGCAATCCCCTTCATAAAGGACACCCAATGGGGTCGAGTACACTAAACTCTTTTCAATTCCAGAGCCAACAACCTCAACCGGTGTCCAGATTTCTTGATTATCAAGGGCTTGTACTGTCATAATATGCCTATCATAGCAATCTCAGCAAACCTTATGAAAAGATGGATGCCCTCCATTGGTAAATCAGTAACTCTTTGAAAAAATGCGATTTGCTGATTCACAAATTGACGTTCCCAACTTCAGGTATGCTTGGCTACTCTATCATTGAATTTGTCTTGGCTTTATTGAAATCAACGCCCGCTTCACACACGCCCGATTTTCAGGGCGTCGTCGTGAAAGCGGTGATTATACTCCTTTTTTCTTGCCATAAAGCGCTTTTTCAATTTCCTGGTTAAGAGTATATGACTTCAATGCCCTGTCAACGTCTTGTGCGTAATATTCGTTCTCACTAATTAGATTCTTTAAGATATCAAATGCATTTTTGCAAAGTGGCTCAATAACCTCCGGTCTTTTTTCAATCTCTGCGATTTCGTTAGCCAGATAGTCCTTATCATTTTTCCAGTAATCCCCATTCCTCCAAAGAAAAGAAACAATCCTGGCCAAATGAAAGCTACCTCTCTTGGCAGTTGAGCGGACTAACTCATCGTCACTCCGGTTCCTGCCACTATTTCTCAACCATTCAGCGACGAAGCGAGAAATGAGCGAAGCGATTATATAAGGTTCAACCCTATCGCCAGAAAATATCCTATTGTAAAGATCTCCCCATAATTTATATTTGCGAGCACGGCCGTCGGCCGGGTTTTTCAAAACAACCGATAAGTAGGATTGTGCAACAAAGTCATTTGGCAGAATACGGGAGGTATCAATTTCTTCTTCATCAAATTGCCTACATTTTCTTTCATAAAAGTAATTATAGATTTTAAAACCGGTTTCCATATCTAATTGGGCGTCGTCATTTGCTCGTAAGTCCCTACCACCAATTTTATTTTGGTTGTTTGTTGTTAAAACTATCTTCCCAATAAGATCGGGATCGTCTGTCTCATATATTCTCAAGAGAACTCGCACATCAGGGGTTAATTTATCATCTTTTTGGGCCAGTGCCAACGCCGTCGCTGTTTGGCAACCATTCACGATTTGCATATTTTTTAACTTGACAATAGGGTTGTCTGGGTCTGTTACTGGATCCATTTCATCGCAGACAACTGTGATTCCATTATTTAAGAACCAAAACTCATAGCTTGACTGAGCGCTCACACACGTTGACAAAATATCTTTATTTATAGCACCACGAATTCCTAAAAACCTGCGAAGGTTCAAGTCGAAAATTGCTCCCGCTGCATCAGCGTTTACGAGACGAGCTATTTCTTGAGCCGGCACAGAGCACACTAAACCCTTCAAATCTTGAGCGTAGTATTTAATGAGTGACGGATTGTTTGCATCATATTTCATGCGGATTTCTGCGTCTATCCGTCTTGTCTGACGTTGTTGAGCTTTTAATAGGGAAACTAATTCGTCAGCACCATATGTGCCAAACTTGAATTCTTCGAATGTATCATTGTCATACTCGTCAATGATCGTTTGGCGCTCCTGTATAAACTCATCAGAAAGATTTGATTCGATACCATTTGTAACGAAACCGACAAGTATTCGAATATTAGAAGGACCAAGATTTGATTGTAATGCTCTGTATTCTAAAATTTTATCTTTGAATTCAACATTTTTGAGTGTAAGCACATCTTTTCTGGTTTTGTTGAATACCCAATTAAGCCCATTTCTGATTTGAATCAGGGCGTTAGATGAAAAACTATCTGTATTTTTCACTTGAAGTATATAGACATCTGCGCGATCGCCTGCCTCGTCTATTGTGATGATGTCAATTTGTTTATCTTGTCCGCCGTCAACAAAATCATCCAGGTCAAATGAATGGACGCTAATCCCTGTAATTAATGAATGAGCAAAGCGAAGGAAAGCAAGATTCTCCTCTGCGTTTAGCAGCTTGGTAGTCTTGGCAATATGATCTTGGATTATTTGCTGTCGGAGATTCATTTTTTACCTCCATATGATGTCCATATGTCTATTTCTTATTTGTATCGGTGAAGTCGCCTGCCGGAAAACCAAAAAAAACTTGGCAAATGCGAAGTTTTACTCAAAATAACGTAAATGCGAAAAACGCCCCG
>JAGLZW010000022.1 GCA_023131225.1 Candidatus Bathyarchaeota archaeon
TTGGATGTTTGTTTCAATTTGGCTAACAATCTTCGGTATATCGAGACAACCCTTAAACGTAAAATTATCCTCCGAAACACTTGCAAGATTCCGTGAATTGAGTTTGTTGGCACTTTGGTTTTCTTTATTCTATTTTATTGGAGTTTCAATCGGGAACATCACATATTTTGCCAATGCTCAAATTTTTTCTCTAACTGAAATTTTTATATCACCATATATCTTCTTCATCGCTTTTGGAGTAGGCGGAATCCTATTTCCATTCCACAATATTCACACTGCTCTTGTAAAGATGAAAAAGCAAGAACTATCAAAAATTTCTGAAGAATCAAAAATGTTGCTACAGCAGTTAGATGAAGCATTAAATAAACTGACGACAAGCCAACATGATAAAAAAATTGCCATGATACATTATCGTCTTTTCAGTTTACAAATAAAAGAAAAACACGCAAAGGCTGCGAAAGAATGGCCTATTGACATGAGCTTTGTTTCAAAATTGCTTGTTCTTGTTTTAATTCCCATAATCAGTAGGATTCTAGCAATGCTAATTGTCTCCTAACAAATTCTAATGACTATTCTACCATTTTCTGCAAATTACACTCTCTATAGAAATTGTGTGTGGGGATTAAATTTTCACCCTCGATACAAAATTGCGCACAAAAAGAAAGATCAATTTAAATTCATTGCACTGTTTCGGCTTGCTTGAGTACAGCACACATTTCAATTTGACAGGATTCCATTCCTAAATATTTGTCAGAAACGCGCGCACTATTCCAAGATTCCGAGGATAATGAAAGAAAGTTCTATCCTTCAGCTATCATCTTTCCACATTTCTCACAGAAATAAGCATCATTTTTGTTCTCTGCTCCACAATACCGACAATATCTCTTTCCAACAAAGGGAGAAGCTGCAGGTCTTCCAGTTGCCATTTTCGTAGAGTTGTATGTTGCGAAGATTCCTAGTACTCCACTTGCCAGACCTATGAAGATAAGAAATGCACTTAGAAGTTGTACATCTGCGTAAACATTCGGATCAATCGGTTGAATTCTTCCTAATAACATTCGTGTGAAAAAGAGAAGCGAAGCCCCAGATCCGACGCTAGAACCACAAAGCAAAGCTAGAAACCATCCAGCGTACGCTGACTGCTGAATATTGCCCCAAAACCAACTTCTAGAACTTGGCATAACTTAACCTCGGTTTTCTCTTTGCGGTTACTTATACTTGAAATTTGCGTTGAGCTATAGATATTTTAAAATATGCAGATAAAGATACGAAGCGCGCACATTTCCTTTGTCGCAGCCGCCAATCTTTTCTATTATTTTTGGTGCACGGAAGGAAAAAGAGGTTGTTAGAAATGTGTACGTGTAGGTTCTTCTTGGCTTGGTGCAAATTGCACCTGTTCTTTGGGGGCTGGGGTTTTTTCTCGCGATTTCAGTTTCTCTTCAAGTTCCTGCTTTTTGGCTCGAAGATGATTGATTTCTTCAGTCTTCACCCTAACTTTATCCCGCAACTCTTGAACTACCAGTTTTGCTTCAAGAATCCTTATTTGCTCGGTTATGCGCACGCGCTCTGCTTCCAATGATCGTAACTGCTCTTTGAGTTCATATGTGAGCCCTTGTTGTTCTTCAATCTCTCTGCTCATAGTCATTCACAAAGACATAATCAAGAAAAACTAGAAATAAGTAGATTATGAAGTTAAAATCAATATTAATGCGAAACAAAGAAAAAAGTGGATTGACAGGATTTTGATAGCCTTTTTGATAGCTTTTCCCATGGTTTATCCATCAACCTAGAGATGCGCGCACTGTTTTCGACCCTACGGTAGAAAACCCGTGAATATGCTCATGTTCAAAAGCAGAAGTACGCCTTGAAGAAGGCATAAGATACCTAAGACGGTGACGACAGGTCTTGAAGCCAAGATCGTGCCCACCAACTTCAGAAGGTCCTCTGCAAACTTGAAAAAAATGTAAGCCAGCAAAGCTGGGATTAGGAATATTGCCAAGTACACCCAAGTTGACGAGATGCCCAAAACAGTCTCAGGCAACGGATACACGACGTAGACCAAACCAACACACAAACCCCCTATCACCAATCCTATCAAAGCCGCCCAAGGAACGTCTTTCAAAGGTTTCAGAACCAAGGCCAAGCCGGTAACTACTAAAAGATAACGCGTACCGGAATCCCAAGCCTGACTCAGCCAGACACCTGCCGCAGTCGCTAACATGAGAACCCCCACAAGAAATCCAAAGAACAACATAATCTTCGTCGCAGCACTAATAGGCGCTCCCGCAACCGGAGCTGACTTGGAAAGTTTCCCAATCAACCAAGAAGCTGCAGTAAAACCGCCAAGAATTAAAACATAAGGAGTAAGTGGAACCAATAACAGAAGATCCATCATCACTAACCGGACCAGTAGTTATTTCAATAGAGCTTTAACTCTTTTCGTCTCTACTGAATTTTCAACTGCGCACATATTACATGCGCGTTTTCTAGAAAGCTGTGAAGCTATCAACCTTCTTTTTGCTGAGAAGTTTCACAAGTCCTAATGTCAGTTTTATTGTTTTTTCCACATCCTCGAAGCTCAAGATTCCGACGTGAGAGTGAATGTGCCGAGTTGGGATGCTTATTACGATGCTTGGGCATCCAGCTCGACTCATATGAATTCTGCTGGCGTCTGTTCCACCAGCTGCAGCCATTGACAACTGTAAGGGGATCTTCATCTTCTTGGCCGTATTGATCACAAATTGTTTTAGAGGCTGATTGGGAATCATGGAGCGGTCATATGTCAGTAATGATGGGCCTTTTCCGATCTTCGTGGGCGCCTCGCTGGGTTTTACACCGGGCACGTCTCCTGCAATATCGACTTCTAGAACTATGGCTACATCTGGATCGACGAGATGTGCAACTGTTGCGGCGCCTCTTGCGCCCACTTCCTCTTGGACCGTTGCTGCACCATAGAAGGTGTTTGGATGCTTGATGTTCTTTTCAGCGATTTCGCGCAGGACTTCCATGATAACGAAGGCTCCTATCCTGTCATCGAAGGCCTTTCCCATACCAAACTTGCCATTTTTGATGGTTGAGAAGGGGGACCAAGGCACTGCGGGATTACCTATTTTGACTCCCATCTTCTCTGCTTCTTTCTTGCTTGTGGCTCCTATGTCTATGTGCATAGACTTTTTCTCAACTACCTTCTTCCTCTCTTCTGGGGATAGAAGGTGTGGCGGTTTTGCGGCTATAATGCCTTGGATGTCTCCTTTCTCAGTTCTTATTACGACTCGTTGTGAGAGAAGTACTTGGTCCCACCATCCGCCTAGGGGGTTGAATGTTAGGAAGCCTGTCTTGTCATCTATTCCAGAGATTACAAACCCGACTTCGTCAATGTGTCCTGTAAGCAGGACTCTAGGCCGTTTGGCTGTGCCTTCATGACTGAAAATTACAGAACCTAACTTGTCTGTGGTTACTTTATCAGCGTACTTTTTGACGTGTCTCTTTACGATTGTGGCTGTTTCCCGTTCAAAACCCGCTGGGCCAAAGGATTCGAGGATTGCCCCGAGAAGATTTCTGGCTTTTTTGTCGATCATGATCTTATCCACTCAAGAGATGAATTAAGTAATTACATCATTTCTCATTTATGTTCTTTGTGTCGACCAGTGGAGTTTAGTCGCTAGGCAGCTTTAATTGTCATGATTGAGAGTAACACAGCGTGATGATAGTTGCTGCCTCAGTTGATTGGGGTGAGATTGTTACCTTTCCTCCATGCATCGTAGCCAACATGTTGTTTACGTAGGCAAGTGTTAATTCAACTCCTTGATTAGCTGTGTTCTTGACGACGGCGATTATGTGAGTGACGTTAGCTGAGAATGATTCGAGTAGTAAGCGTTTCATCTGTGTGTTAAAGATTGTCTTAGCGAAATCTATGTTGGACATGACAGATTTTAGAAAGAAGAAGCCTGATGCAAATACGACGATTATTATCAGCAGCGTTGCTAACCACCATGGATGTTCCTTTTTTTGCACCGTGAAGATTTTCCTTTTTTTTCTCTCATGTTTTGTAGTTTTGTTCTACTCAAATACAATATGTCTTAGATTGGACATATATATTAGTTGAAGCATATTCACGCATATACCAAGTATGTAGAAGTCCGAATCGGAGCATACACAGACATAATGAATATATTCACAAAAATTCATGTCCACTCTTGCCTATTTCTTACGAATCCACCATGTCGATTCAAGGAAACATTTCGGGTAACCCTGTTTGACCTATTGTTGAAGGCACCCGCCAAAATGCAGGCACCTTCAATGTAGTTGTCGCAGCTGGAAACGCCTTCTATGTGCACCAAAAGGGTATGGGTGTAGGTGAGAGGATGGTGATTTATGTTGTTTTAGTGAGTTTTGCTTTACTTAGTAAAGTTTTTATTTGTGCCGCTACTCATTATCCAAAGGAGACTAAAAGATTGGAGTTGGTTTCTTTAAGCCCTGAGGGGAGAATTGTGTTAACCTTGAAGCATGGAAAACATACTTATAGCGAGTTGAAGTTGGAGACCGGGCTGAGTGACAGGTGGTTAACGATCAAACTCAAAGAATTGGAAAGTGGAGGGTTTATGGAGAAAAGTGGCAAGTGGTATGGCTTAAGCGGGGAGTTGGCGATTTCGGCTTATGAATTAAGTTTGTATATGAGCTCCCAAGCCAAAAGGATGGCGAGCGAGCTTGCAAAGTTGTATTATGTTAGGGCGATTATTCTCTTCGGCGGCGTGGCTCAGAAAAACGCTCATGAGTACAGTGATTTAGACATGATAATTGTTGTGAGCGAGTCGGCTGATAAGGTGAAAAAGGAGGTTATGTCGGAAATTTCGAAACTGGAATCGAAGTACCATTTAACGATTGAGCCATTAGTCTTGGCGGAGGAAGATTTTCTGGATAATGTTTACTCACATGAAGGCGGCATCGTTTATGGTGTCGCTGAGGGCTACGAGGTTTTGGTTGATAAAACAGGTGAGTTCGCTGAGATTTTGCATGATAGAGTTGAGGAAATTAAACGTAGCCATGATCACTTGGAGGAAGCAGGGATATGGTTGAAAGTAAGGTAGAAGTATTGTTGAGAGTTTCTGAAGTGAATCTTGCTAGGGCAGGAAAACGTTTCGATGCTGGAGAGTATGATTCCGCCGTTTTTCACGCTTCGATGGCTGTTGAAAGCGCCGCGAATGCTATGATTCTTGATCTTGGAGGTGCTGAAGCTAGGAATCACAGGGCAATCAGCGGTTTGGCTGCGGTTCTCAGGAGGGTGAAGCCAGAGTTGCTAAAGGAAGAAAGGTACGTGCAGTTGATTGAACGAGGAAGAGAGCTACAGAGGGAAGTTGTATACGCACGTTATCCTCTTAAGGTGGCTGGTAGGTGGGTGACTCCTATGGAATATTATACTCGAGAGAAAACGATGGTGGTAATCGAAAACGCTAGGTTTGTGGTCGATGGAATAAAGGTTTACCTTAAAAGAACAACAACTTGATGTTGAAGTTTTTGATTTTCATTTGAGGCTTTCTGATTCTGAATATTCCAAGATTAACACGTAGGATGAGAAATGTCTAGTTTGTCTTTGTCGGGTGGTGATTGGGCGGCTTGGCACCATGCAGAACAAAGGGTGCAGGTAGATGCACTCATTTATGGGGTAAAAAACGATGATGAAACTTAGATGTGTTGCAGTTCGTTATTGCATGTTTGGTTGCTTTTCTTATGGCTTGGATGCTGTTGTGTGTTGGGTTCCATCCTTCTGCTTTTAGTTTGGTTATGTTGAGGAGCATGTTTTTGACATCGCCTTTCCAGCCTCTTCCTCCGTCTATGCCGCCTGTGTATGTGAATTGTACGTTCTTTAGGTTCATTTCTTCTATGACGATTTTGGCTATGACTTTAACGTTTATTTGGTCTTCTGAGCCTACGTTGTAGATTTCTACTTGGTTCCTGGCTGTTTTGTAGGCTGTTTCTATGGCTTTTATGCAGTCGGTTATGTAGAGGTAGGATTTGGTTTGGGTTCCGTCGCCTAGGATTTCAAGTTGTTTTGGGTTTTTGCGGAGTTTTTGGATGAAGTCATGGATGACACCGTGTTGGCTTCGTGGTCCAATGGTGTTGGCTAGGCGGAGAATTATGGCTTTCTTGTTGTATGTGTGAGCGTAAGCTGAGAGGAGAGCTTCGCCTGCGAGTTTTGATGCGCCGTACAATGATATAGGTTTTAGTGGGGCATAATTTTCGGGTGTAGGTACGGTTTGGGGTTCGCCATAGATTGTAGATGTGCTAGCGAAGACAATCGTGTTGACTTGTGGGTTGTTTTTAAGTTGTTGAAGTAGGATGTGAGTTGCGTAGATGTTCTGCCTGAAGCATGTCGGGGGATCGCTTAATTCTAATCGAACTTCTGGGTTGGCAGCAAAGTGATAGACGATTTCAACGTTTTTTAGGGCTTTTCTAACGTGAGCGGGGTTTGTACAGTCGCCTTCAAGCAGTTTCACTTTTTTGGGTGTCCGCTTTAGAAGGTGTCTGATGTTCTCTTCTGAACCAGCGGAAAGATTGTCTAAGATTGTTACTTCCCAGTTGTGCTGAGCTAATGAGTTGCAAAGGTGGCTTCCAATGAAACCTGCGCCTCCTGTAACAAGCGTATTCATTTTAGTTCGTGGTTGATTTAGTTTGGATGTTGCTTATGAAAACTTCCTAGTCCTATGGCTGTGAATTCGAGTTTTTCAGCGAAGTCTTGCGGGTTGTACATTCTTCTTCCGTCGATTAGGATTTCCAGTTGCCAAGGTTTTTGCGGAGTTTCCTCCTCCAGCTGTTGACGGCTTATGATGTTGTATGGTTGGATGTTGCTTAGCTTAGACGTTGCCTTGTTGGAGTTGAAGGTTTTGAGGTGTTGTTAAGTTTTTTTGCGTTACCATTTAGTGGAACTGGTCTGGGGATTTTGTGTTTCTTTTATCTAATCTTGTAAGGTCGGAGAAAGGTTGAACCTCTAGAAATTAAAGATTCGTGCTTTAAAAAAAAGGATGGAGACTGATGTGTGTAATTGATTGGCATTTACTTTTTTTCTAGCCATTTAGCGATGTGTTTTGTAAAAGTTTCAAAATCAGGAAGTTTTGTTTGCAGGAACTCGTAAACTAAATTTATGTTTATGGAGGCATAGTCGTGGACTAGAAGGTTTCGGAAACCTGTCATTGAAGCGATTGTTTCAGCAAAGGTTTTGGGGATAATTTTCGCTTCTGCTAGTATATATGGGATGTCTCTGTAGCTTTCGGGTCTTTGAAGTTGCAGCGAGGAGATTATTTCATTGCCAATATCTATGACGCATTCAATGGAAACTTGGAGGTACCTTTCAACAGCCCCTCTTATCGTGAAGTTGCTTGTGAAATCTTCCATCGACGTTGTTTGAAGTTTCCTCAAGAATCTTTGGTATCCTCTCAGTTTGCTTAGTTTAGTTGTGATTAAGCTTTTTTCTGAGCTAAAACTTCTTTTATGAGACATTCATTATACCTCGCTATGGCTCTGGCGAAATCTAGATATTCATTTTGAGCTCTTGCCTCGAACTCTATTCTCGCTTTTTCGTCTCTGCAATAAACTAGTTTACCGTGTTTTATTGTTTGATGCTTAAGCAGAGGAGGAGCCGTGTTAAGGATTATTAGATCTACGTTATTGCCTAATACTCGGGACAGTTCATTTACCAAGTGTAAGTAGTATTCAAGCATTTTTTGGGGGGTTTCTGACAGTAAGACTGCTATATCAACGTCGCTTTCGGTGGTTTGGGTGCCCTTCGCGTATGAGCCGAACAAATAGGCAATTAGGACTCTGTTTTCTTTGTCAAAAAGAGTATCTAGATCCTTGGTTGTTTGATTTTGCATTTTCCCGTTCATAATTAATGTTTATGGACTTATTTATACCTATGACTAGTTTTGTTAGGTTATTTGCGTTTTTCTCTTCCTCGCTGTGGAATCCTACCTTCTCCTAGGCTTATTCTGATTAGTAACATGTTTCGGTAATGGTTAATGGTAACGTGAAAGTCTGTTTTAAGAAGCGCTGTAGAGGTGAGAGGCTCACCGCTTTAATATATTTTCAAATGTCAGCAAAAAAATTATGCAGAGGAAAGTTGGAAAGATTTGAGGTTTAAGAAAACTTCTCAGCTACGCTTCTTGTTGTGTATAGAGAGGATTTTTGTGTTAGCGGTGATGAATAGAATGTTGTCAAGGCAACAGAGAAAAGCGTTCTTAGCCCCTTTCATGAAGTTACTAGGCACAGCTTCTCTTTTTTCATGGCGGGGAAGCCCCCCGTGCGCTTCCTACCCCCCCCCCTCCCCTCCCCCCCTCCCGATTTTTGGTGTTGCATGCAATCCTTGATGAAGATTTGAACGGTTGAGAATAATGACTACTCTTCAGCATGCGCCTGAGTGGCTCTTTCGGGTTAGTGAGTTTCTCATTTGTGTTGCACGTGTAATTCTCAGATTAAAGGAAGAGTCTATAAGAGTAGGTTAGCGCGTTCAAAATAGTAGCTCCTGCGCGATGCCACTGATAATCGTTTGGCTGCTGTATGTTTATTCGTAGAGACGATATAGTCGAACGTTGGAGTGATCCTTGGACTGAGTTGACAACGACTCCATCTAATAATTCCTCCATGTCAATCACATTCCATGTAACGTTCATGTTCTTCTAACAAGATTTTAGTTGTCCTATTTCAGCTCTCACATGCAGTTTGTTACGCATTGCAACTTTCACTGTTTTGCGAAATTACGTCAGGCATCTTTTGCCTGCTGGTTCCTTGTTTAACCCATTGGAGTTTGCAGTTGCTGCATGCCTCGTGGATTTCATCTTCAGTTGTTAACCCTAAGCGCTTCATAACTTCTTCACGCGTATCTTCGGCACCATGGCTTATTTCTATGCAACATGCATGACATATCACGTCCTTAAGTAATGGACATTGTACATACCCTATGTCATCGTCGCTGTGATCCGCACACAGCAAGCATTTAACCTTCATGAAGATCAACTGTGAAACTTAACGTGTTGCACATTATCTTGCCAAAACATCGGTGTGGCTTATTACATATAACTTTTCTCTCAACCTTCAGAAAACAACTTTAAATGTAGTGCGATCAAAAGGTAGTCGTCGTGCGGGTTGTTGGGTTAAAGAAACTGAAGATGGTTACAACGGATTTTTTTCGTTTTTAGCCCTCAGCTTAGTTGTTTGGTTGGGGTTCCTTTCGCGGTATTTTTAGTCCGTTGAAATGTTTGTCAAATGATATTATTGCTTCGGCGTTTGCTGAGAGAGCTGATGAATATTGGATAGCGTCGTCCATGTCTAGGTTTTGCTCGATTGCAAGTTCTGTAGCTTTTACTTCGTCCGTTAGGGTTGTGTAGTGTACGTGCAGACCTTTGTAAGCTAGGAGGCTTAGGAGGAATGTTTTAAGCTCGTTCAGTCTATTGAGGCCACTCATAATCACTATTATTGAGTGAATTGTGAAATCTGTGACTATGCCGCTTTTTTTTCCATCTCTGAGTGATCTTAGGAATTTTTTGCATTCTTCTTTTCTGGCTCTGGATAAGAGGACTTCTAGAAAGATGTTGGCGTCAACTAGATACATTTTTGAGCACCTTTAGCGCCCAAATCTTTGTGGCTTCATGTTGAAGTTCAACCGAATTTATGTCGATGTCTGAAAGTAGTCCATCTATGGCTTCTATTGGGTCTTCTTCAAAGCTTAATTTTTCCTCTCCAAGTGTTGAAGTCCATTGTATAAAGGCTTCTTCTGCGGCTTTGCTTAGTGCCCCTTTTGTGTAGCCAAATTTTTTCATTGCAAGTTCTCGGAATTTGCGTTCGAGTTTTTGGTCGATTTGGACTCTTAACGGCATGATTTATTACCTAATTACCACATTGCTAAAATGCCATATATACTTTTTGCCATATGGCTTATTGTTGGCGGGGTCATGCGTGAACATACAGTTTGTATAAAAAGTAGCGAGGCGCGCGCGCAGCTTTCCGGGGTTTTTGGAAGGGACTATCTGTTACTTGATGAAAATCACGTTCTTTAGTTTTTTGAAATGTTTGTCTCCTGTTACGACTTCAGCTTTTTTTAAGGATCCGGTTGCATAGACTACAGAGTCAGCCAATCCCCAGCCTTTTATTTTCTTTTTCATGGTAATATCTAATTTGGCGGATTCTATGGCGGTTTTTTCATCTAAAGGAGCGAGAGCGCTTTTTTCCTTAATGAAGGTTCTTTGCTTCTCGGCTAGTTCTTCGCTCTCCACTCTGATTGTTTTTGCGTAGATTTCAGCCAGACAGATTGTAGGTGTTATCTTCTCCTCTAAGCCTTCGATTATGGGTTTGACTTTTTTTCCTGCTTCGGTTCCCATGAAATATTCTATCCATGCGTAAGAGTCTATTACGTATCTCATTATCGGTCCCTGTGATCTCTTAAGTCGCTTAGGTCCACGCGTTTCATGACGCCGAACATGCTTTCCTTTTTGGCAAAATAATCCACGAGTATCTTATTTAGAAAGTTCGAGATGTTTCTGGCTCCTGCTTTTTCTTTGATGGCTTGATAGACGTCTTCTCTTAAGAGAACCGTTGTTTTTTTGACCATAGACACCACCATAAACATCTACGTAAACATTCATTATAAACATTTGTTTTTAGCACTGGCACGCATTTCAATTTGATAGGATACAATCATTGCACGCACAAGCTCCTTCGGAAAAGGAAGTAACTGTCTATAAGGCCTGTATTGCTGAAAAATGCAGCGGTGGGATTTGAATCCCTCCTCACAGTGGATGCATGCATCAATTCTTTACATCCAATAATGTTTTTTTGTAAAGAAATTTTGTCAATAAATATATAGAAACCGAAATCGTAGACTACATAACCAAGTCCGACGAAGAAACTGGGGCGTCAGGCAAAGTGGTAAAGAAGAATGTGTTAGACAGGTTTGTTAAATTCGGTGGCTACGGCATAGTCAAGAGAAAGAGAACGAACGGGAAGTGGAAGAACGTTTCAGTGGCTGCAAAGAGAACGGGTCTAAGTAGACCTACCATTTACGCATTATTGAAACAGTATCCAGAGCTTCCAAACAAAACATTGCCCAAATACGTTGAAGAATTCCGTCAATCGGAAGGATATAGACGAGTCAAAATGCTTTATGAAAAGACTCTATCCAGAGGAGAATGGAATCTAACAGTCTATGACATTAGGAAGGCGTGGAAATACCTGAACAAGAAAGATCCTATTTCATGGACGGAAGAGGATTTCAGAAAGATATGGAATTGGAATGAATTTTTTGATCCACTTGCGGGTGGATTCGAAGTACATCACGGAACAAAATTCCACAGACTAATGAGAGCAATCAATAGACACGACCTTCTCAGCAAATTCAAATCTAAGAAAAGACCAACAGGTTCCAAGAAACAATGGTTTTTGCGTGACGAAGAAATTATCAGATTAATCCCAGAGATTGAAACTGCGGATACTTTATTATTTAGTTACGCTGGCTTCGTTTGGGGAACTAGAGCTTCAGCCATGCTTCACACAAAAGTCCAAGACATAAACTTCGAAGACTATGCCATTCAAGTATATGAACCCAAGACCAAGCAATATGTCTCAAAATATCCACCGATTTGTCTCTTCATTCTATTGGAAAAATACATCAAAGATCTTAATCTACAACTGAATGAC
Source organism: Candidatus Bathyarchaeota archaeon (assembly GCA_023131225.1). Taxonomy (NCBI): domain Archaea; kingdom Thermoproteati; phylum Candidatus Bathyarchaeota; species Candidatus Bathyarchaeota archaeon. Next base: position 11,683 of record JAGLZW010000022.1, read on the forward strand.
AAGCTTTTCCCTAACAGTTATGGCTACTACAACAAAGCACTCAAAGAAGCGGGAAAAAGAGCTGGAATAAGGAAAACAGTAACGACACATATTCTCAAACACACTTTCATTTCGCAAGGTCATAGACACGGACTAAGCAGGGAGACAATGGTTGAACAGACTGGAACAGAAGATCGAACAATCAAACTCTACTATCTTTCCTTAGAAGAAAAGAAAATCAGGCATGAAATGCAAGGAATAGAATATGACTCAATTCCTTTCCCTGAATGGGTAGAGAGCCTACATCCACACTTTGAACAAAAATATGAATGGCTAAATGGGACGCTCTAACTGGAACAAAACAAGACGTGGGGCGTCAGGTCTTGTGTCCAGTCGGAGCATCCCAACTCTTTTTTCTTTGAAGTTATTCATATAAACATAATGGTAACTCCGATTTGTTAATCAGAGGAACATACAAATGGGTATTTGGAGTTTGAAGTTGAAGTTCCAAGAATAATGATAGGCAAGAAGCAAACCATTGAAACTTTGATCAGTGAGGAAGCGCTATTATTGGCCAAGTTCCTGAGGGATGAAAGGAAAACGTGGATACCACGAATTGCGATTCCAGTAATGAAGGGGATTGCGAGATGATGCACGCGCATGTTCTATTAGCAGGGGAGTAAACGCAGTTACCTTTTCTATGTTTCCTATTTTTGTACCTCTAGTAGATTGTTTCACAAATCATAAATGCCAATAATAACAATTGTATTATGCTAGTTTAATCACCTAGAGGATAAAAGATAATTGAAAAAAATAATAGCGTCAGGATTAATGCTGACCTTGCTGTTAATAGGCATGTTTGCGCTGGCGTTCAATGTATCGCCGATAACAGCGAAAACTGGTGTTGATGATCTTGAACTCAAAGCTAAAAGGAATTCTGAGGTTTTTTCTTCTGAGTCGCCTAGGTGGAACTTCGATGAGATTGATAAATGGTCCGACTTTGCAATTGTTGGCGATGACTCTGTTGAGGTGATAGTCGGTGTATATGATGATAAGCCATTCAGCTACGGGGGATTAATGGGGCTTATCGCTCGATACGGGGGGGAGTTAGATGACACCGTCTCGATGGGAGATAGACTCCGGGCAGTCGTCATTGATGTTCCTCTGGGCACCGTATCCTCCTTCGTGGCAGATATTCGGAGTCGCGGTTTTTCAAGGTACGTAGAGCCTAATATGAGGTTTCAAATTTCTGAGGTCCCAAATGATCCTTCTTGGAGCGCGCAGTGGGGTCCAACTAAAATAGAAGCGGATTATGCTTGGAACACTACGATAGGTGACTCATCGGTTGTAGTTGCCGTCCTCGATACTGGTGTCGATTGGGATCATCCTGACCTTGCCGCTAATATCTGGAACAACACCGGTGAAGTTGTTGATGGAATAGATAACGATGGCAACGGTTTTGTTGATGATATAAGAGGCTGGGATTTTGTTGACACAACTACGTCTGTTGCGACTGGAGAAGATGGGATTGTAAGGGATAACGATCCCATGGACCGTCACGGTCATGGCACTCACTGCTCAGGCATCGTAGCGGCTGTCACTAATAACAGTTTAGGCATTGCTGGCGTGTGTTGGAACTGTAAGATTATGCCAGTTAGAATGAGCTTCAAAACTCCAAGTGGGGGGGGATCTGTAGAGGCAGATGATGCTTCTAAAGCAATAATCTACGCTGCGGACAATGGTGCTGACATAATAAGCATGAGCTGGAGTTTCCCTTCAAGTAGCTACCTACTACATGATGCAATAACATATGCTTATGACTCTGATGTATTACTGGTTGCGGCGGCTGGAAATGAAGACTCGAGCCTTAAGCGTTATCCTGCTGCTTATGACGAAGTTATTGCAGTCACTGGGACAGACTCGAACGACGATTCATACTCGGAGACTACCTTCGGATACTGGGTCGAGTTAGCTGCTCCAGGCGTGAACATCTACTCGACAGTAAATGATGATTCTTACGCCTACATGACCGGCACATCCATGTCTGCGCCTCATGTTGCGGGTGTGGCCGCACTGGTTTTAAGTGTGTGCGGGCGCGCGGACATGGTGCGTCAAATATTGCGTGAAACAGCGGATGACTTGGGTGATCCTGGCTTCGACAACTATTACGGATACGGAAGAATCAACGCCCAACAAGCAGTTGAATTCCCCGATCATGACCTCGTTGTGACTTTGGAGACCCCTTATTGTAGTGAGACGGGCGGCTCCAGTCTGTTAAATGCAACTGTTCGAAACTTTGGGTTAAATAGCGAGGTAGATGCGGAACTGCAACTTTTGGTCAATGACACCATAGTTGACTCCACAACCATTCCTGAACTGCTAACTGGAGAATCTTATGCAATCAACTATTTGTGGACTCCAACGGTGGAGGGTTGGTACAATGTGACGGCTTATGCGCCGCCCGTATCGGGCGAGATCAGCACCGAGAATAATGTAGAAGCGGCAAGCGTTCTTGTTGACGTCCTTAACATTCTTATCGTGAATGACGATGATGGGGGTGGTTTGATCAGTGGAACGAGTCTGCCACAGTTCGAGTCTGCTCTGACGGATGCGGACTACGACTATGTGGTTTGGAACGAATCATCCAAGGGCGATCCGCGCTTGCACTTTTTAACTCAATTCGAGCTTGTCATCTGGACTTGTGGCGACTACTGGAATGGAGCTGTTGACCCATCTGACGCGACAATATTAGAGTATTATCTTGCTCAGGGCGGAAACCTCCTCCTCGAAGGCGCGTCCATCGCCTATGACCATGGTGATGACGATTTTATGGTGAATGTAGCGCACGCAATCAATCAAACAGAGATTGAGGCTGGGGGTTTGACTGTGACGGATCCTGACCATCCTGTCACGTCAGGTTTGCCAACAAGCTTCACCTGGTCGACGGACCCACCATTTGTTGATAATGTTTCTCCGACGAACGAAGGAGCCGAAGTTATCCAGTACACAGGAACAAGCGGGACTGCCGTCACAGTATTTGATGGAGTGAATGGGAGGTCTGTTGTATACTGCGCCTTTCCACTTTACTTTCTAAAGCCGCAAGAAAGACAGATTTTGATAATCAACTCCGTAGAATGGCTACTTACACCGCCTGCGTTTGATTTTGGCACATCAGGCTCACCAGTAGAATCAGAATACACACAAGTCACCGAAACTACCTTTTATTCGGCAAGCCTAGGCTATGGCTGGAGCAGCACAACTGGTCTGACGTCTCGCGATAGGGGTGCTCCAGACAACTTAAGGAGAGATCTGGTTCAAAGCATAGATGATAACACGTTCAACGTTGACCTTGCAAACGATGACTATCAAGTAAACGTCACAATAGGCGACCAGAGTTATGGACACGACCTAATCGACGTTACCGCTGAGGGCATCCTCAAAATAGACGACCTAACCGTTTCAGCCGGCTCGTTCCAAGAGATAATCTTCTGGGTGACGGTGGCGGACGAACAACTAAACTTGGGAATCCACGACGACGGAGGAGGCGACGGAAACTGGGTACTAACCGCACTAACAATAGAACTAGGCACACCTCCAACTCCGCCCACTGAAGCATCAATTGACTTTGGCACATCAGGCTCACCAGTAGAATCAGAATACACACAAGTCACCGAAACTACCTTTTATTCGGCAAGCCTAGGCTATGGCTGGAGCAGCACAACTGGTCTGACGTCTCGCGATAGGGGTGCTCCAGACAACAACCTAAAAAGAGACCTAGTCCAAAGCCAAACACAAAACACGTTCAACGTTGATCTTGCAAACGACGTCTATACGGTAATTGTCATAATGGGTGACCAGTACTACACACACGACCTAATCGACATTTACGTCGAAGACACACTCAGAGTCAACGACCAAACCACCGCAGCAGGCATATTCGTGACAACAACGTTTTTTACAGTGACAGTAACAGACGGACAACTAAACCTAAGAATCCAAGACGACGGAGGAACAGACCCCAACTGGGTAATAAACTCGTTGACAGTAGAACCAGCTTCTCCACCACCATAAACGATCACTACTTTTCTTTTTCGTCAATGAGTAATGTTTGTGTGTGTTTCACTAGTTTATGGGTCAATCAAAATTGGTTGAGTATGACAGACTTTTAATGGAATTATCGACGAATTACAAATTAGCCCAAAATCGCCTCTAACGTCTATCTTCTATATCATGAAAAGTGAAGAAATTTGTTTCAGTTTCAAAAAAACAGGTTTGTGTGGGGGGGGGGGTTAAAATTTATGCCCCACGTTTCGCGCCCAATATGAACGCAAGAAAGCGTCAATACAAGATAAACGTTATGAACAAGCATCGGAAGAGGCGGAACACTACGAAACCAAGACGTTAACGGATCAGCAAATCGAAAACATTCTTTATTCCATTAGGGGAAAGTTTACGAAGAAAGATAAGAAGATTGACATTGACTTGTTGAAGATAGTTGCCCGCGAAGATTGCGGCATAACATTAGGGCATAACCGTGCTTATAGGATCAAGAAAGCGTTGAAATATCACCACCCAAACGACTTCAAATAATAGTGGTAAACCGCCAAAAAACGCTTGTTTTTTTATTACCCCTCTTATATTAAGTTAATTTATTAAAGCCTCAAAAATGGTTTACCACTTACATACTTTGTCCCCATTGGTAAACATTACAAATTGCCCGACGTTAAAAAGTGGTAAACCAATGGTGATTTAATGTTAAAAAGTGGTTTACCACTATTGACTATAAAAGAAAAAAGGGGATTCTTACAGTATTTTTACATTTAATTTTACAAAACAACATTGTTTTTCAATACTCTTTTAGGCATGCATACGGTGAATCGATATAAGTATGTGTCACATTCTATGTGTTGGTGTTTGTATTTGAAAAAGTCTGTTCTATACTTCCCTGGTCCGGGAGAGGTTAATACAGATGAAACGCTTAAAGAAGCGAAGATTCGTGCTGATGAGCTTGACATTAAGCATATAGTAGTGGCCAGCACAAGAGGCAATACAGCGGTTAAAGCACTTGAGGTTTTCAAGGGTAACAGCGTAGTAGTAGTACCCCATGTTACGGGTCTCAAGGAACACGGCGTACAAGAACTTAGCAACGAAATTCAAGAGAAGATTAGAGCGAGTGGAGGCAAAATAGTGATAGCTACGCATGCTTTCTCAGGGGTAAATAGAGCTATACAAGCCAAGTTTGATACGATGTTTCCTGCGGGCATTATAGCGCAGACGTTGCGGATGTTTGGTCAGGGAACGAAAGTAGCAGTTGAGATCGTTGCGATGGCCACGGATGCTGGAGTAATTCCTGCAGATAAAGACGTGATAGCGATTGCTGGTTCAGGAAGGGGTGCAGATACTGCTGTTGTCATCAAGCCTGCAAATTCACATAGACTCTTTGACATGGTTATCAAGGAGATTATCGTTAAACCCTGCCAGCTCTAGACAAAGAGCGCGCAACTCAATTTGATAGCTTTCCATTGTTTCTCCACCATCTCAGAAAGCGCGCGTCTAGGGCTATGCTTCAATTGTGCCGAACTTGGAAAGTTGAAGTGGGCTTAGGCAGAGAAGTGGAAGAAGAAACGTGGCGTGGGCATTAAGAGGAGTTCGCTATTTACTGAACTTTTCTGTATTTGCCGAACTTTTTAATGCGCGTGCGCTTCCTACCCCCCCCCTCCCCTCCCCCCCTCCCTATTTTTGGTGTTGCATGCAATCCTTGATGAAGATTTGAACGGTTGAGAATAATGACTACTCTTCAGCATGTGCCTGAGTGGCTTTTTCGGGGTGTGTGAGTTTCTCATTTGTGTTGTACGTGTAATTCTCAGATTGGAGGAGGCGTGTGGGAGTTTGCTTTGCTGAGGTTATTTGTGAAGGCTTCCTAATCCTATGGCTGTGAATTCGAACTTTTCAGCGAACTCTCGTGGTTTGTATATTCTTCTTCCGTCAATTAGGATGGGCTGTCGCATGTTTTGCTTGAAGTCTTCAGGGTTGAGTTTCTTGAATTCGTTTGGCGAGAGAGCAATAAGTTAATAAACGGGTTTCTTATTTTTATTTTTGGTTACGCGTTGAGTGACTAGTGGTCAATTATGTCGAGGTTGCCGTTATGGTTCACATTGTACTCAAAGTTGGTAGAGTTTGGTCTTTATAGAGATCTTGCTTTTTGTGACGTTCAAGGGGTTTTGGGGCTGTCTACCGGCCATGTTAAACAGGTTATTAGGAAGTTGTTGGAGTTGAAGTTGATTGTGGGTCGTAGCAATCCTTTGGATAAGCGTTTTACTTTGTATAGGGTTGTTCCTTTGCCTCTTTGGTCGAAGTACTACGAGATGAAAGATGGGCTACCTGAGCGGTTAAGGGATGTTTTTCCCCTTCTTTTTTCCATCAAAGGTGTTCACGCCATTTTGCTGTTGGGCAGTTATGCGAGGAAGGATTTTGATGAGAAGAGCGATGTTGATGTACTTGTTGTCAGCGATAATCCTGAAAGAGTATTAGATTTGACCTATCATATTTGCTTGAATTTGCCGATTGATTTGCATTCATGTACCCTAGATGAATTTAGGAATTCGTTGTACCCGCTGATTCCACATGTTGTCTTGTATGATGACGGTGCCTGTGGGGAAGTAGATGTTTCACGAATTAAGGTGCTGAAGCTTTTACGCGATACCATTGAGGGTGCACAAAAAGTTTTGCGTTTATATGCGAACGGGATGGTTCGGTTCCATCGTGTTTTTCCAGTCGTTTACGAATTAGTTTTCATTGACACCTTGCTTCACGGTTCAACCGAGCAACGTAAAGAAGATGTTTTAGAAAAGTTCTTTGTGAAGCATACCTCGGTCGGAGACTTGAGAAATGACTTGTTTAGGCTTTTGAGAATGTATGAAAACTTGACGAAGGGGAGAGGTCGAGAGATAGAGCGTTTAGATATTAAAGAAGAGATGGAAATTTATAATAAAATTGTTTTAGAAGTGAGCAAACATGTCTGAAGAAGTTCGTGGCATAATAGAGAGTGGCAACAACGCGTATGATAGGGGTGATTATACGGCGGCGGTGTTGGCGTATGATTCAGCTGTTGAAGGAATGTTTAGAAGATATTTTTTCACGCGATACGATAAGACCGTTGGTTACGATTGGAGAAAGGTTGAAGAGGAATTGAAATCGAGGAACATTAAAATTCCGCGTAAAATAGCCCATCTTGTGTCTGAATTTGCCCTCCTCAGATGGAAGTCGAAGAGGGGACCAAAATATCATTGGGCAAGAGCGTTTGGTAGAGGGGATGCTGAGAAGTACAAGGAACTAGTTAACAAGGTCTACGTAGCCACACAAAAATATCTACATAAGTTGCCGCCGATTTGACGTCTTGTTGCGTCGGCGGGTGTGAGTTGTATTATCCTTTTTTTAGCGGTTATCTTTGTAGACCTTTACCTATGCCCTCTCGCTAGGTTTTGTTTTCGTGGCTATTGCCTCTTGTGAGATGAGAAAAGAAGGGTTTGTGGAGGCATATCTGGAGGAGGCTTGTTTGACGTTGTTGAGTATTTGTTATGAGGGGTTTTCCAAGATGCGTTACCATCCTAGTCCTATGGCTGTGAATTCGAGCTTTTCAGCGAAGTCTCGTGGGTTGTACATTCTTCTTCTATCGCCTAGGATTTCCAGCTGGCTTAGGTTTTTCGGAGTTGGTTGACGAGTTTGAGCTTGAAAGTGTGGCGGATAGGGTTTTAATTGAGAGGGTTGTGAGGTATCTGATTCGTATCGCAAGGACTGAGACCTATGATGCGCGCGCCCAGCTAGAGAACTAGCTTTTGAAGTGGTAGAAATTAAGTTACGAGGCGTTTTCTTTCAGCTCTCTTAACGCTTTTTCAAGGAGGGCTTTTGCTTCGTTGACCAGCCTCTCTAATTCGTCAAGCTGAGCATAGATTTCTTTTTCTTCAATGTTAGATACAACATTCTTGATGATTTCTGCAGCTTGTCCTGCGATTAATAGCCACCTTCGCTGCTGATTAAGGCTTATCCGAATCATTTTTCCTTTGATTCTTTGGTGTTTTATTTCGCCCCCGGCGATCTTAGTGGCGACTTCGAAGATTTCTTCAAGGTTCTTAAGCGTTCTTTTCCGAAGCCTTTGAGTGCTTGTTTCAACTTCCTTTCTTATTATCGTGATCCGCCTTGAAACATATCTATTGGCGGAGATTTTTACCAATAGATTAGACCCCTCCCCCCTAGGTTCTTTTGGTAGCTAATCAATTTTTGCCTTGTTACGGTGTCCGCTTTGCGCGCGTGCGCAAGAGGAGCGTGAAAAAAATGGGAAAAACAAACGAGAAAGAGGATGTTATATCTATGTTAAGCGGGTTTACGGGAGATGTCTCCACTGCTAATCTAGAAAAGCACAACCATTGCATTTCTCCGTTTCTATGTTGCCTTTCTGGAAGCACACCCCACAACTATCAAGTTTCAATTTATAACCCTTTTACTTAGTGGTTGTGAGGGATAAAACAAGCTTTCATAAAGCTAAAATGCGAAGTCAACATATGTGTGATTTGTAAATTATAGGAGAAAGAAGAAGACATGTACACAATGTCATTATATCCATTTGGGAAATTGAACACCAAAACTGCTTTCATGATACCAATGCTACTGATTTCAATGTTCACCGTAATCTCGCTTGTAACCACCCAAACAAATATTGGAATTGCCCCAAGCATCGCGAAGCTATCACCAACCATCCTGGAAAAGATAACAACACTGGGAAACGCCCCAGTTAACGTTCTGATTGAAACGTTTCGAAGAGACTACTCCAACGTAATTAACGCCATCGATGCTCTAGGCGGAACCGTTGGACACCAATTTAAATATGTTAATGCCTTGTCCGCAACCCTTCCGGCAAACAAGATAGCTCAATTAGCTAGCAACAATGACATCGTAAAGATATACTTGGATGTAGAACGCAATGTAGCGAGCAGTTCTGACGAATCTCTCATGACACCTACAGGTGTCGGTGACCTAGATTCATTACTCGCAGAACCTACGATGCTGGCGACCGAGGGATACGAGATGATCTCTTCTACTCCAGAAGAGCTTATTGCTTCAGATCCTTCCAACTACTGGAATCCGTGGGGAATGGGCGCGGCAACCAGCCACGTTTGGGAAGAGACAAACTGGGGAATGGATTCGCTCACAGTGATCATTGACACAGGTATATGGACTGGTCATTGGATGTTCTGGGGAACAGACGTAATCGGCGGAGCCGAGATGAGCTATGACGCTGGCGACCCTATGTACGGAGGATATGATAACCCGAACAACCACTGGCACGGGGCTCACGTGGCAGGCATCCTCGCGAGCACAGGTGGAATAATCGTTCCACCCGGCGATCTGCTTGCGGCCAGCATCGAGTTGTACTCAGGCATGACTCTACCGACCTTACCTGACGGATCGAAGATCATTTGGCTCTTGGGAATGGCTCCCGCGTCGAGCCTCTATATAGTCAAGGTCTTCGACCACACTGGCGGAGGCATCCCTGAGTCCATGGTTATTGCGGGAATGGAGTATGCCCTTGACCTAAAGCTTGTTGAAGGAGTTGACGTAGACATAATTAGCATGAGCCTTGGAGGTGCAACCCTTTACGATGGAAGAGATGTCGAAGACCAGCTTGTTGACACCATAACTGCAAACGGAATTACCCTTGTGACTTCATGCGGTAACGATGGACCAGCATCAATGACAGTAGGTTCTCCCGGTTCTGCCAATACGGCGATTGCTGTAGCAGCCGCTGCAAACCCTGTGAACACACGGGTTTACTGGGACTATGCTTACAATTCGTATGGCATAGGGTACTATCTCTTCACGAGTGATGACCCTCAAATCTACGCCTACAGCAGTCGTGGACCAACATCCGATGGCCGGCTGAAGCCAACAATATCAGCAACAGGAATGATGGTACTCTCTGCTGACATTGAAGGAGGCACATACGGGATGGCTTTCGCTTCTGGAACGTCAATGGCATGTCCAGCCGTTTCTGGAGGCATCGCCTTACTTAACGCCTTCTCAGAAATGCATGAGTTAGGGGCGAGTCCTGAAGACTATAGACAGGCAATCACGAAGGGACCAATATGGTTAGATGGATACACCGAGTATGACCAGGGTGCCGGTTACCTATATGTCGAGGACGCACTTACGAAACTAGAAAAGGACAAGTCCTACGGAGATGTAACTCGTCCGCTACAAAAGAAAGCTAGGCTCATGGACATGACCAATATCCCCATAGTTGGAGAAGGCGTGTATGAGACCTCTATCGAAAACCTTGCTCCAGGACTCAACAAGGAATTCATCTTCGAAATCACCGAAGCCACAGACTCCATTAGGCTTGACCTTACCAACGTTTGGTTAAATCCCGATGAAGACTTGGGGCTTAACAGCTTCGAGGTTTACATCCAAAGCGCCAAACGAACAACGTATGGTTACTACATAGACAGTGCTAACGTTTGGGGCGACGCATCCTTCCACATCACAGACGACGAAACCACATGGTCAGGACCAGTAACAGGCGTCTACACGCATGGATATACCCGAGTCATCGAACCCGGATACATGAAGATCGTGATAGAAAACGACTTTACAAGCTACGAGGTAGTCTCCTGCGACATAAAGATCACAGTCACCGCAGCAGAAGCACCATCCCCCGACGTTACGATAAGCGGAAGACTGGCACAAGGTGAGTGGACCGGCTGGATGCCGATCAGCGTTCCTGAGGGCACTGAGAAAGTAATCATCGAACTCTGGTGGATCAACGACTGGACAAAGTATCCAACCTCTGATCTTGACATGATCATATACTGGGACATGGGATACAACGTTGCCGGCGCAACATTGAGTTCGCCTGAAAGGGTGGTCCTAGAGAATCCGACAATGCTCTACTTGTACGTCGAGGCATACCTGATATTCGTAAGAGCCGAACGCTTTGAAGTGAGAATATTCTTCACATAAGGGAAAGAACAACAGTTCCCCCTCTCCCCATTTTTTATGGTCAAAAATGATCGCGTCCACGTCCCCTATTCGAACGAGCGCTTTCATCTCCAACACACATTTTACGTTAGTAAGTGCAAGCAAAAGATATGCATACATGAACAGAATCCGAACCAGAACAAACACACATCGGAAGAAACATCCACAACTCCACATGCTCGCGAGGTGTTCTTTCCTAGGTCCACAAAAAAATGGGGAGTTGCGGGTGACATCTCCACTATTAACCTAGAAATTCCAATCTGCTGAATTATTGTAAGTAATCTTCTCCGTAGCTTGAACAGATCATTACTACATCGTAAATGTCAATGACTCCATAGGGTTCAGTTATGTCACAGTGTGGGTTCCAGTGTGGGGCTAGAGGAGTAGAAGTATAGGCACTACAAGCTAAAACAACATCGTAAATGTCTACTTTCAAGTCATGGTTTATGTCTGCTGGATTCCAGTAAAGACTCATCAACGCCTTCCCAAGGGAGGTATGTGTCACCTATCCCATCACCATTTATATCTGTTCCATTGTAGTTGCTCCAGTAGTTGCCTTCACAACCATTATCCCAGATATTCCATGAGGCAGAACTATATACCTGCCTTTGGTTGTTGATGAAGTTATTATGGAAAATTGTGTTAACATATGATTGATACAGAGAGATACCAGCGCCCGAAGAATAATAAACTGAGTTGTTTGCTATATTGTTAGAGTGTAGAGTATTGTTAAAGGAATAGTATAGCTGGACTCCCAGATGGGAGTTGTTTGTCACAGAATTATAGGCTATTATGTTGTTAAAAGAAGTTCTCAGCCTAATGGCTCTTTCATTATTTGATATGATGTTATGAGTTAAATTGTTGTCGAAGGAAAACCATGAATAGATGCCATCTGAGTTCTTTGTAAAATTGTTGTGAGCTATTCTAGAGTTTCTTGTGTAAGCCATTAGCAGGCCTTGACCGTTCTCTTTCAAGTCTAGGTTTTCAACTATTATGTTTGTTGAGTTAACGAGTGCAAGGTATCCGATGCTAGGAAAAGTAGACTTGTTTATTGTAAGGTTCTGCTGGTTTATTAAGTAGTAGACGGGTTTTCCGTTCACCGTGTTTGAAGTATCTATATCGTGATAATAGTGTGGCAGGTCATTTCCATACACTCCCAAGTTATACGTATTCCCGGATAATGAATTATCTTTGAATGTGAAGTTGACCGACTTCCACAATTGAACGCCATCTGTGTTATTTACCATGATGTTACCCAAAAAGACGTTGTTGTGAGGTGCGGTTGCGCTTCCATCAGCATAGAGAGCTAATCCCATGTTTTCTATATGGTTTTCAGAAAAAGTGTTGTATGAAGAATCATTTTCCCCCGAATAAGATTGCAAGTGGATTCCGATGCCGGCATATCCCCCGAAGAAAGGGTCAGGATACCCAGTTATGTTGTTGCCAGTAACTGTATTGTTAAATGATTCCATCAATCCTATGCCTGCGCCCCCAAATACAGTTATCCAGTTATCAACTATTGTGTTGTTAAATGACTTATATAGGCCAATTCCATAGCTCGTGCCGGTACCATTCGTAATGCTGTTTTGGGCAACAAGCACATGACTTGAATTAGAGAGATAAATGCCAACACCGCTACATGTTATGTTATTTCCAGTCAAGGTGATGTTTGCTGACGAAACGACACTTATACTAGAACCCGCCGAGGGGTCGTCGTGTATTATATTGTTATCAGCAACTACGGTGTTAACAGTTTCATTCAAGTTTATGTTTCTTGAGCCAAAATAACCACCGCTCGCATATATTGTGAAATCTCTTAATACAATGTTATTAGCAGATACATCAATTGCTATGGCTTCCCATGAGCTTCCCCCGTCGATAATGGTAGTTTCTCTGTTTTCTCCAATAAGCGATAAAGTCTTATTTACAACCACGTTTTCATAATAAGTTCCTGCTTCTACGAAGATTGTGTGTCCATCTAGGGTTTCGTTAGCGTTTATTGCTTCCTGGATTGTTGCGTAGCCTAATCCCGTGTTTATGTTATGGACTGGAAGAGAACTCCAAGGATGCACAAGCGGGTAACGATCAATGTTATTTTCATCAATAACGTATGGAGTGTCACCAATGCCATCACCGTCTACATCCACTCCCATATAATCACTCCAGTAGTTGCCGCCTGAAGGGTAACCATCATCCCAAATGTTGGTGTATGGATGACTCTCCGCTTGGATTGTGTTGCTGTTGAGGTTGTTATGATAAACCATATTGTCGCTTGAATCCCTGAGTCGAATTCCGTAGTAGTTGTTGTAAACATTGTTATGATAAATGCTACTGCCGTTGGAATTGTAGAGGTAGATTCCCTGCCAGTTGTACGTAACCGTGTTGCCAGAGAGGCTGGTGTAATTGCTATGGTGGAGGTCGATTCCATCTTGGTTGTTTGTTGCTGTATTGCCAGTCAAAACGTTGTTGCTGGAATCGGTGAGCCCAATTCCACAATAACTGTTGTTTGTTGCTGTATTGTTGGTTAAGGCATTACCAGGGGAAAGGTAGAGCCAGATCCCAGAAATGGTGTTCTTCGTTGCTGTGTTGCTGGTCAAAACATTACTACTGGATTGGAGGAGGCCGATTCCATACTCTTGGTTCTTTATGATAGTATTACCAGAAAGCGTATTATACTTGCTGAAGCCACCCACGACGATTCCATATCGAGTATTGTTTGTGATGGTGTTGTTGGAGAGCGTATTATAATAGCAGTAAAGCTCGATATAGATTCCGAATGTAAAATTTGTGACCTTGGTGTTTTTGACAGTTATGTTGTTTCTATAGTGCCACAAGGATATTCCTATTCCGGTTCCTGTGCCTTGAACCGTGTAGCCGTTTCCATCTATTATTATGTTGTCCCTCTCCACCACAATCGAGTCATTAATGTTGTCGGTAAATGTATAAGTGACATTGTCAACGGTTGAAATGGGTGCTGTTGGCGGGTCAATGCTTCCGTCAGCCCTAATGTAAATAGTTCCAGACGCTCCTACAGGTTGAATATTAAAAGCCCAAGCTAACATGCTTGTTAAGAGAAGAATAACCATTATTCCAGAAAGCGATCTCTTCATCCTTAAACCCAACACGTAACACTACACCGTGGAAACTAATTATCGTTTATGGAAGAAAGTTCTATTTCGATGAATGTAAGGGCACAAAAAATGGGGAAATTGTGGGAGGTAACCCGAAAAATATTCGGAAACAGATATCATACACGCGCATACAGAAGTATTTGAAAGATTTGACGGAAAACTTAAGGGGTAAATTTGACTTTTTGCATGCATTCGCGTAATATAGATGATGATTCAGTAACTCCTTTTTTCAGTCACATTTTTTGTTTGAGTAATTATGCAAGAAACAGAAAGCCGACCATGCAGTGAAGCGCACGCTCATTTGGAGTTCAATAGCAATTCTTCCACAAGTCATAAAAACTGAAATAACAGTAAGA